>JAKJFK010000050.1 GCA_022704925.1 candidate division TA06 bacterium
GGACCGGAGTCTGGTTGATTCCTTCAATCTGGTACTCGACCGGCTCCTCGACGGTCATGATCTTCACGTCGGTTGTGTTGAGCGCGGAGAGAGAGGTGTAGAGCGTGGTGGTCTTACCGCTGCCGGTGGGCCCGGTTACCAGTACGATGCCGCCCGAGTACTTGAGCAGTTCCGCCCACTTCTGCTGATCGTCTTCCAGAAAGCCCAGCTGGTCCATGGAGAGCAGCATCGAGGTCTTGTCCAGGATACGCATGACCAGGCTTTCCCCGTAGATGCCGGGCAGCGAGCTGACGCGCAGATCGATCGGCCGTCCGGCGGCATTGATCATGATCCGGCCGTCCTGGGGCAGCCGTTTTTCGGCCAGGTCCATGCCGGCCATGATCTTGAAACGGGCCAGCAGCGGGTTCTGCAGGTTGCGCGGCGGATTGATGTTTTCGTGGAGGACTCCGTCGATGCGGTAGCGTATGCGGAAACGGTCCTCCATCGGTTCCACGTGGATATCGCTGGCCCGGCGGCGCAGGGCATCGACGATGACCGCGTTGGCCAGCCGAATCACCGGCGCCTGCAGGGCTTCTTCGGTTTCGCCGTCGACCCCTGACTTGACCGTCAGGGCCGGGTTATCCATGTCCAGTTCGCCGGTGTAACCCTTGTCCACCTTTTCCAGGAGGGGGCGAAGGTCCTCGTTGGTCAAACTGTAAGCGTTGAGGAGCGAATTGTTCAGGCTTTCGGTGGTGGTGATTTCCAGCCGGACATCCTTGACGTTGAGATTGTCGGCCAGGTTTTCCTCGACGAGGATGTTGAGCGGTTCGTCGGTGGCCAGGATCAGGGTGGTACCGTCCATTCGGAGCGGGACGACCCGGTGTTCGCGGGCGAAATTCGAGGGCACCTTCTCGACCAGCGAAGCCGGCAGGTTGGTGATGTTGATCGGGGTGGGCACCAGCCCCAATTGAGGCATCAGGGCCGCGCTCGACTCCTCGCCGCCAAGGTACTTAAGGTCCAGCAGGACCGACCTTATGGAACGGGAACCCATCGAATGTTCCTTGATGGCCCGGTCAATCTGGGCCTTGTTAAGGAAGCCGATGTTTTCCAGGAGTTTTAAGAATTGTTTCCGGGCGATCATTGTTTTGGACTCCGGTCATATTGTAGGAAAAAAACCGGCTTCCTGTCAAGGTTACATGCGTTCCGGAGCCCTGATGTTTAAGAGGTGCAGCCCCTGTTTCAGGACTTTTTCCAGTCCCCGGACCAGCAGGAGGCGGGCCCGGCTTAAATCCGGATCGATTCCTATTATCTGGCAGCGCTGATAGTACTGGTGAAAGATCTTGACCAGGTTCATGAGGTAAGCGAGGAGCAATTGCGGTTCCAGGTTTCGCCCCGCCATGGCGACCGCCGATCCGTACTGACCCAGGCGCAGCATCAGTTCCCGTTCTTCCGGTTCCCCGAGGCGTTCGAGGAGGTCGCCGGTTTCCGAAAGGTCGGCCCCGGGCATCTTCTCCTCCTGGTGGCGAAAGAGGGAGGCAATCCGGGCGCTGGCGTACTGGAGGTAAAAGACCGGGTTCTCGGCCGAATTTTTCTTGGCCTGTTCCAGGTCGAAATCCAGATGGCTGCTGGCCTTACGCGAGAGAAAGAAGAATTTGGTCACGTCCGCTCCCAGTTCCCTGGTCAGCAGGGAGAGGGGCAGGAATTCCCCCTGCCGGGTGGACATCTTGACCTTTTCGCCGTCCCGGTAAAGGGTCGTCAGCTGGACGATGATGATCTTCAGCTTCTGCGGGTCGCAGCCCAGGCCGGCCAGGCCCGCCTGGAGTCGGGTTATGTATCCGAAATGATCGGGCCCCCAGAGGTTGACCATCAGTTGGTCGCCCTCGGCGTACTTGAGCCGGTGATAGGCGAGGTCGGGGGCCAGGTAGGTGTAGCTGCCGTCGGACTTGACCAGGACCCGGTCCTTGTCGTCTCCATAGGGCATCGTCTTCAGAAAGAGTGCCCCCTCAGATTCATAGACGAGCCCCGCTTTTTTAAGGCGTTCCAGCGTCTCCCCGACCTCCCCGCGCGCGGTGATTTCCTTCTGGCTCCGGTAGGAGTCGAAGATCACGCCGAACGAGGCCAGGTCGGAACGGATTTCCTGCAGTATTTCCGAACTGGCCCGGTCACGGAAGAATTCGCCCGTTTCCAATTTCAGACTTTCCCCGCGTTCGGCCACCAGGCCGCGGGCCAGGTCAACCAGGTATTCACCCTGGTAACCGTCTTCCGGCAGGGGCCGGGCATCTCCCAGCAGGTTCAGGACGCGCACCCGCAGTGATTCGCCGAGCAGGTCGATCTGCCGCCCTTCGTCGTTCAGGTAGTATTCGCGCTTTACCTCGTGGCCGCAGGCGGACAGAATGCGGGCCAGGGCTTCGCCAAAGGCGGCCTGGCGTCCATGGGCGATGGTGAGCGGCCCGGTCGGGTTGGCACTCACAAACTCCACCCGAACCTTGAGCCGGGTTTCGGCCGGAGGTACCAGCTGGTCGGGGTTGTTGAGGCACTGGCGCAGGTTGTCGGCCAGCGCCGAGGGGGTGAGCAGGAAGTTCAGGTAACCGCCGCCAGCCACCGAGATGGATTGGAGGAAGGGGAGTGCCCGGGCGCGCAGCCGTTCTCCGAAGAGCACCGCCAGCTCCGGCCGCGGCCGGCGGCTCGGTGCCTTGAGCAGGACCGGGGTGGCCAGGTCTCCCCGCTGTCTTTCGCGGGGAATGACAAAATCATTCTCTCCCACCGGCAGCGGTCTTTCGAGTTCCCCCTCCCGATGCAGTTCGGCGGCGATCTCCTCAAGGGCGGTCCGGAGGGCTTCCACGATATCAGTCATCGGTTCGCTTATCTTCGGTTTCGGATGCCGGGACTTCGGTGGCCCGGCGTTCGCGGCTCAACCTGTCCAGGATTTCGTCAACCCGTTCGGTCGCCTGGAGCGCCTCGTCCCAGACAAAGCTGATTTCGGGCTGGAAACGTACCCTCAGATTCCGGGCCATGGCTTTTTTTAGGACCGGGGTGTTGGCCTTGAGCATCTGCTCGCATTCCAGCCGGTCTTCCGGCCCGGTTATCGCCAGGAAGAAGACCCGGGCATGGCGCAGATCGGGCGAAAGGTCAACCTTGGTGATGTTGATCTTCCAGGCGGTCGTCTCGGTAAGTTCTTTCTGGAGCGCCTCGGCCAGGAGACGGTGAATCAGGCCGGCCACACGCAGGTTTCTTCGTTTCATCTTCGGGTCAGGTTTTCGGGACGGACGCCTCGACTGGCGCCCTTTCCCGCGTGGACGGGTGTTTTTTTGTTGATATCTTTTAATTATAGTATAATTGGAGTGGCCCCGCAAGTTACGTCATTCCCGGGGCCGGAGGGTAAAAGGAAGCCAGATGAAGGAGACTCGTGAAGCCATCGGCCGGGAGATCGCGATCGTCGGCTACGCCACTCTTGGCCTGTTTTTTATAATTGCGCTCTTCTCGTTCTCTCCCTTTGACCCGACCCTGCCGATCTTCAACAACTTTCCGCTTAACCGGCCGCCGGTCAACCTGGCTGGACTGGCCGGTGCCTTCCTGGCCGGGCTGCTGGTAAACTTTCTGGGCTGGCCCGCTTTTCTGGCCCCCTTTCTTTTTGTTTTTTACGCCTACCAGTCTTACGCCCGGGAGGAACCGCTGGCGCCGGGCCGGCTCTTTTTCGCCCTGCTGGCCCTGGTCCTTTTGAGCGGCCTGGTCGCGCTCGCCTTCCAGGATCGTTTTTCCGCCGCGGTCACCGGGCGGGAAGGATTCCTCACCCTGGTGGCGCCCGGAGGGGTGGCCGGTTGTCTTCTTTTCCGCTGGGGTTCCAGCTGGCTGGGTTCGATCGGAGCGGCCCTGATTTACTCGGCACTCCTCCTGCTGCTGATCTTCTATGCCCTTTCGCTTTCCCTGCGCCCGCTTTCGGTCCCCGAAAACCGGCCGGCGGCCCGCAAACGGGCCGCTCCCGTTCCAGCCAATGCGGAACCGGTCTTCGTACCGGCCACCACGCTGGAAAAGCCCGAAAAGGAAACGGCCGCCCCTGCCTCCGGTGCCGGGGCCCCGGTACCGGTACTGCCCCCGGTGCCCTCCGGGCCGGCCGACGGCAATTACCACCTGCCGCCGCTGGATCTGCTGATCCCGGCCAAGGAGGACTCCCGGCCCGAGTTCGACCTCGACCGCTACAAGTCGGTCATCGAGGATACCATTGCCGATTTTGGAATTCTGGTCAAGGCGGTTGAGGCCAATGTCGGCCCCACCGTAACCATGTTCGAGCTGGAACTTTCACCCGGGGTGATGCCACAGCGCATCGTCAGCCTCCAGGACAACCTGGCCATGGCCCTGCGGGCCACCAGCGTGCGGGTGGTCGCCCCGTTGCCCGGCAAGTCGACCGTTGGCGTGGAAGTTCCCAATCCCACGACCTCGACCGTCTACCTTTCGGAGATAGTCGGCGCCCCGGAGTTCGGCCAGCATCGTTCCAAGATCGCCTTGGCCCTGGGTAAGGACACCCTCGGCCGGCCGCTGATCGCCGATCTGCGCAACATGCCTCACATCCTGATTGCCGGGGCCACCGGCAGCGGCAAGACCGTCTGCCTGAACAGCCTGCTGATCTCTTTTCTGTACCGGGCCACGCCCGAGGAGGTCCAGCTGGTGCTCATTGACCCCAAGATGGTCGAAATGAGCGTCTATAACGAGCTGCCTCACCTGCTGCTGCCGGTGGTTACCGAGGCGCGCAGCGCCATCGACGCCCTGAAGTGGATGGTCGGGGAGATGGAACGCCGCTACCGGCTCTTCTCCCAGAACAACGTCCGCAGCATAGATGTCTATAACAGCCGCGACGTGGAACGCATTCCCTACATCGTGATCGTGATCGACGAGCTGGCCGATCTGATCACCGTTGCCCGCAACGACGTGGAGAGCAATATCATGCGCCTCTCCCAGCTGGCCCGGGCGGCCGGCATCCACCTGATTATCGCCACCCAGCGTCCTTCGGTCAACGTAATCACCGGGGTCATTAAGGCCAACCTGCCGGCCCGGATTGCCTTCCAGGTCTCCTCCAAGGTCGACAGCCGGACCATCCTGGATGCCAATGGCGCCGAGAAGCTGCTCGGCCGGGGCGACATGCTCTACCTGGCGCCCGGGGCCCTTCATCCGATCCGTTCCCAGGGTTGTTACCTGAGCGACCAGGAGATGGAACGGGTCTGCGAGTTCTGGAAGCGGCAGGGGAGGGGGCCCACCTACGATCTGAGTTACATCCAGGAAGGAGCCGAGGCGGCTTCGGAATTCGGCGGCGGCGAGGCGGATGATCCCCTGTTTAATGAAGCGGTGAAGATAGTCCTTACCCACCAGCTGGCTTCGATTTCCCTGATCCAGCGGCGCCTTAAGATCGGGTTCAACCGTTCGGCTCGGCTCATCGAGGAGATGGAGAAACAGGGAATCGTCGGGCCCTACCGTGAAGGCAAGCCGCGCGAAATCCTTAAGAAGAGCTGAATCCGGCGGCCGCGTTCAGGGGATTCTATCCAGGTCAAACGGGAAATCGATCGGTTGCTGTCCCTCGGCCCGGTTGATGCGCAGGATGATTCTCTTCCGGCCGTCCAGGATGGAAACCGGGAAATGATAATCGTGACGGCTGATGACCGTGTATTCCCGCGCGGATTCTGATCCCCGGTAGACGGTTTTGATGGGTTCCACCACCTGGGTATCGACCAGGACCGAGGCTTTGAACTGGGAGTCGAACCCGGTATCCTCGCCATAAAGTTCCACCCCGAACCACACGCTGTTGATGTATCCGCCGGCCAGGTCGCAGACCGAGGCGGTATCAGTGGCCGGTTCTCCCGGGTCCAGGTTGCGAACCATCTGGGCCAGGCAGTGGGCCGGAGTATAGATGACCGCCCGTCCCTTGTCCCGGTCGTAACCGAGCAGGACCGTCCAAGGTGCCTGGAAGTCAACCATCAGGTCCTGGCGGTGACCCCTCCCGTAGTCGAATGCCTGCCGGACCGTCTCCTCCGGAAGCAGACGGCTCCAGTCGGCGCGTTTGGAAGTGCTCCGGATTGTGATTGCCGTTATTATCGCCGCGACAAGAACCACCAGTCCGATTATGACGGCCGTGACCCGTTTCCTGTCAAGCTTCTTGTTCATTTTTAAAGGCCTTCCTTTTGTCTTATGGTTATTTTTAAAGAATTATAACCGCTTTTCAGCGATTTTTTCAAAGCCCTTTTCTGGTTGGGCAGCTTTCCCTCCAGCACCGCCTGCTCCAGTTCCGTCTTGATCTTCCCCACTTCCGGTCCGGGTTTCAAGGCGAGCAGGGACATGATGTCATTGCCGTCGATGGCCAGCCGGAAAGTAGCCCGTCGCTGCTGTCGTTTCCAGATCCGGATCTTCTCTTCCAGCGCCTCGATTTCGGCCAGGCCGCGCCGGACCTTGTTCTCGTTGCGGCTGGTCAGATCGGCCTTGGCCAGGATGAAGAGCGAGGCCAGGTAGGGTCCGGAGTCATTGACCAGGTGATTGATGGCCCGCCCGGTGGCCCCATCCTCCTCCACGCCCGCTCCGGCCAGGTAATGGGGGCGCAGGTGGAATTCGATCAGCCGGGAGACCTTGTTTCGGACCGGGGCGCCCAGGTTGAAGCGCCGGGCGATCTCCTGGAAGATTCGGCTGCCGACCAGCGGGTGATCATGAAAGGTCCAGCCCTCGCCGGGTACGTAACGCTGGGTGGCCGGTTTGCCGATATCGTGAAACAGCGCCCCCAGCCGGGTCGGGAGGTCCCGGGTCTTCCGGCTTACCCGGTCCAGCACGATCAGGGTGTGGCGGAAGACGTTCTTGCACTCCCGGTCATCGGCGGCCACCACGTTTTTGAGGTTCTCGATCTCCGGCAGGACCAGGGGCAGCAGCCTAAGGTCGTTCATGAGCAGAATAGCCTGGGCCGGCGCCGGGCTTGCCATTATTTTGAGAAATTCCTCGGCGATTCGCTCCCGGCTGACGATCTTGAGCCGGTCGACATTGCGGCGAATGGCGGCGGCCGTCTCCGGGTCAATGCGGAAGTTGAGGCGGGCGGCAAAACGGACCGCCCGGAGCATCCGCAGCGGGTCGTCGAAGAAGGTCTTGTCGGCTTCAACCGGGGTCCGGATGACCCGGTTTCTGATGTCCTGGCGGCCCTGGAAGAGATCCACCAGGCGGCCGTCTGAAAGTGATTGGGCCAGGGCGTTGATGGTAAAATCGCGGCGCCGGAGGTCCTCGGCCAGATTGGCCGGTTCCACGCGGGGTTTCCTGGAATCGGGCTGGTAGCTTTCGCGTCGGGCGGAGGCCAGCTCCAGGGTTATGTGTCCAACCCGCAGCATGGCGGTTCCGAAACGGCCGTAAACCATTGGCGGCGCCACTTCCAGCCGGCGGGCGAGGTCCCGGGCGAAGCGGGTGGCGTCACCGATGACCACCAGGTCCAGGTCGTGGCAGGCACGGCGCAGGATCCGGTCGCGCAGGTAACCGCCCACCAGGTAGGCGTCCCAACCGGCCGAAGCGGCAAATTCGCCGATCTTCTTGATGAGCTCCGGTTCTTTGAGGCCTTTTTTCACGCCATAAATTTTACCACAAAAAGCCGCCCGTCCGCTCAATGACCACGTCCAACCGGCGGATTGATTCGTTGGCGCGGTGCGATCCCGCCTGCCGCGAAAGTCAAAAAAAACGTCATGCCCGCGGGAGTGACCGCTGAAAAACCGGCCTTTAATCATCACGCCGGCCCGCCCCGCCGTTGTTGAAGAAGCCGGTTTTCTATGTTACAATTATTCTTATGGTACGAACAATAAAAATTTTTGATACTACCCTGAGGGATGGGGAGCAGTCTCCGGGTGCCAGCCTGACCCCGGAGGCCAAGCTGCTGGTGGCCCGCCAGCTGGAAAAGCTCGGCGTTGATATCATCGAGGCCGGTTTTCCAATCTCCTCTCCGGGGGATTTTAATTCCGTTCAGGCGGTGGCCCGGCTGGTGAAGAAGTGTGAGGTGGCCGCCTTGGCCCGGGCGCTGCCCAAGGACATCGAGGCCGCCCTGCGGGCCCTGGAATCGGCCAGAAAACCGCGCCTGCATCTTTTCCTGGCCACCTCCGAGATACACCGCCGCTACAAGCTGGGCAAGGCGAAATCGGAGATCGTGCGCCTGGCGGTCAACGCGGTGAAACAGGCCAGGCAGACGCTCGACAACATCGAGTTTTCACCCGAGGACGCCTCGCGGACCGAGCCGGAATTTCTGCTGGAAGTAGCCCAGGCGGTGGCCGCCGCCGGCGCCCGGACCCTTAACATTCCCGACACCGTCGGTTACGCCGTGCCGGAGGAATTCGGTGCCCTGATTGCCTTTCTGCGCCAGCGCCTCGGCCGGGAGATTGCGATCAGCGTCCACTGCCACAACGATCTCGGCCTCTCGGTGGCCAACAGCTTGGCGGCCATCGCCGCCGGAGCCGACCAGGTCGAGGCGACCGTCAACGGCATCGGTGAACGGGCGGGCAACGCCTCGCTCGAGGAGATCGCCGTCACCCTGCACATCCGACGCGATTACTGGAAGTGCCGGACCAACATCAAGCTTTCGGAACTCTACCGGGCCAGCCGCCTGGTAAGCATCCAGACCGGCCTGGTCGTCCAGCGCAACAAGGCGGTGGTGGGTGCCAACGCCTTCAAGCACGAGGCCGGCATCCACCAGGATGGCATCCTCAAGGACCGGCGCACCTACGAGATTATCGAGCCGTCCCTGATCGGGGTCCCGGAGAGCGAACTGGTGCTCGGTAAGCACTCGGGCCGCCACGCCCTGAACGCCCGGCTCGTCAAGCTGGGCTACCGGTTCAGGGAGGATGAACTGGTCCGGATATTCGAACGATTCAAGGACCTGGCCGACAAGAAGAAAGAGGTTACCGACGCCGATCTGATGGCTCTGATGGAGGAGACAATTGCGCCCCTGAGCGAGACCTACACGCTGGAATATCTTTCGACCGTGGCCGGGACCAACACCATCCCGATGGCTACGGTTCGGCTCAAGAAGGGAGGCGAAACCAGTCAGGCCATCTCCAACGGGGACGGTCCGGTGGATGCCGCCTGCAAGGCGATCGACCAGATCACCGGCCTGAAGGCCCGGCTCAGCAACTACCGGATCAACGCCGTGACCGGCGGCCGGGATGCGCTGGGAGAGGTGACCCTGCTGATCAACGTTGAGGGCCGGGAGATCCCGGGCCGGGGCGTGAGCACCGATATCGTCGAGGCAAGCGTCAAGGCCTATCTGAACGCGGTCAACCGCTACTTTCAGCACCAGGCCGGGTCGGCCGGGGAAGAGACGGAAACCCCCTCCCTTTGACCCGTTTCCTGCGTTCGCAGGTTCTCGCGAAAACATCCAGAGAGAAAAAATGACACTATCGGAACAGATTCTGTCCGCCCGGAGCGGCCAGGAACGCCTTCGTCCCGGGCAGTTCATCCTGGTCGATGTCGATCTCGGCTTTGCCAACGATCTGACCGCCCCGCCGGCCATTAAGGAATTCCGGAAGTACGGCAGCCAGGTCTTCGATCCCGGTCGGGTGGCCCTGGTTCCGGATCACTTCACGCCCTGCAAGGACATCGAGAGCGCCGAACTGGTCAAGCTGATGCGCAACTTCGCCCATGAGCAGGGTATCGAGCGTTTTTACGAGATCGGCCGGGTGGGAGTCGAGCATGTCCTGCTTCCCGATGCGGGCCTGATCACTCCCGGCATGGTGGTCATCGGGGCCGACAGCCATACCTGTACCCACGGTGCGCTGGGGGCTTTCGCCACCGGCGTCGGCAGCACCGATTTCGCCTTCTTCCTGCTGACCGG
>JAKJFK010000259.1 GCA_022704925.1 candidate division TA06 bacterium
CCCGCCCCGCCCGGGGCCGGGGAAAGGGCACCCAGAACGCTCCGGCCGGCCAGGAAACCACCGTCACGGTCAAGAAAAAAGGAAAAGGCCTCAACTTCGGCGCCCCGGTCATCAAGACCAAATCACTGGCCATTGTCACCCGCCAGCTGTCCACCCTGCTGGCCGCCGGCCTGCCGCTCCTGAGGGCGCTGCGGACCATCCGTGACCAGCAGCGGGGAGGGCCGGGCATCGTTCTCAACGACCTGGCCGCCGAAGTGGAACAGGGTTCCCTCCTTTCGCAGGCGATGGCCAAACACCCGAAGAGCTTTCCCCGCATCTACGTGGCCATGGTCCGGGCCGGCGAGACCAGCGGCGCCCTGGACACCGTCCTGAACCGGCTGGCCTCCTTCGCCGAAAGCGACCTCAAGCTGCGCGGCCGAATCAAGGCGGCCATGGCCTACCCGTCGGTAATCCTGGTGGTGGCCATCGGTATTGTGGCCTTCATCATGTTGAAGATCGTGCCGGTCTTCGTGGCCATGTTCGCGGATTTTGAAGCCGGCGACCTGCCGGCCATGACCCGGGCCCTGATCTTTCTCAGCACCTTTCTGACCAACCGAGCCTGGCTCGGCATACTGATTCTGGTCGCCATGGGCGTGACCTACCGGGTTCTCTACCAGATACCCAAAACCCGTTACATGATCGACCAGATCAAGATAAAGCTGCCGGTCTTCGGTCCGCTCATCTACAAAACCATTATCGCCCGCTTCGCCCGGACCATGGCCACCCTGATCAGCAGCGGCGTGCCCATCCTGACCTCCTTCAAGATTGTCGAGGACACCGTCGCCAACAAGGTGATCAGCGGCGCCATCGTCAAGATCCACGACGAGGTCCGGGAAGGCGCCGGGATTACCAACCCGATGATCAAGAGCCGGGCCTTTCCCCCGATGCTCACCAACATGGTCGGCGTCGGAGAAGAAACCGGGGCCCTGGACAGCATGCTGGACAAGGTGGCCGACACCTACGATGAAGAGATAGAAAGAACGGTCGAGGCCCTGTCATCGATGATCGAACCGCTGCTGATCGTCTTCATGGGAGGTATCGTCGGATTTATCGTCATTGCCCTCTTCCTTCCCTTGATCAAGATTGCCATGTCCATGGGCAGCTGATGATCCCCGGCGATGAAATCCGGTTTCTCCCTGATTGAAATCCTGGTCGTCCTGGCCATCGCTTCGATCCTGGCCACCCTCGGCCTGCCGGCCGCGCTTAAAGCCAGGCAGCGCGGCCTGACCGGAAAAGTCGAAGCCACCCTGGCTTCGATTGAAGCCGCGCTTGTTCTCTACGAAACCGACTTCGGAGACTACCCGCCCGGTTCCGGTACCGCCGGGCGGCTGGTGAAACTGCTCTCCGAGCCGGTCGAAAGCCCGCGCTGGAAAGGCCCCTACTTCGGCTACAAAAAACGCGATTACCGGGAAGGCGAGTTGATTGATCCCTGGGGGATGCCCTACCGTTATCATTATCCGCAATCCATCCATGCCAACACCCCTTTCCTTCTTTATTCCTGCGGGCCGGACCGGACCGAGCGAACTCCGGATGACCTCGGCAACTGGTAAAAGCGAGCCGGGACGCGGCGGAATAAGCCTGCTCGAAATCGTCGTGGGGCTGGCCGTCATGGCCGCCCTCCTCTGGGGAACGCTGCCCCATTTCAGCGGCCGGCGCCGTTCACAGCGCCTGGAAGCGGCCGCCCAGAAAATAGAAGGAACCGTCTCGCTCTGCCGGCAGACGGCCATCAGCCGCCGCCGGCCCCATGAAATAGTCATGGAAACTTCGGATGCGACACTTTTAATCAGGGACGCGGTTACGCTTCAACCGGTCGGACCGCCGGAAAGGCTTCCGGAAGGCGTGGTGATCGGGGAGATAACCGGCAGCCTCAGACCAATGGTCTTCAGGCCGGACGGAAGCCTGAGCGGGGTTTCGGGCTCGATCCGGGTCAGGGAAACTGCCAGCGGCGCCGAAAGACGGGTCGTTGTCTATGGGCTGACCG
>JAKJFK010000051.1 GCA_022704925.1 candidate division TA06 bacterium
CCGCCACTCGCCGGCCATCGCCAACCTGATCGCCGGCAATGAGGCGCTGCGGGCGGCGACCCGGACGGCCCTGCTGCCGGTTTACGGGCTGGCCTGGTTCCTGCTCAAGGGCTGGCTGCTGCCGGCCGCAATGCTGGCGGCTGGACTCCTGCTGGGCTGGCTGGCGATGCGGCGGCGGCCGCTGGCCGCGGCCGGGCTGACCCTGGCCCTGCTGCTGGCCGCCTCGCCGGTGCTGGCCCTGGACGCCAACCACTTCTCGCCGGCGCTGGGCGAGGAGGTCTTCACGGCGGTGCCGAGCGCGGACACCCTTGAGGTAGGAACGAAGGATTTCGGCCTCTTTGTCAGCTACGCCGAGGGGCCGCTCAAGTTCAAGGCCGGCGGCGGCGGTGACGAGCAGTCCCTCTCCAGCCACCAGGCCTTTGCCGTGCTCGGATTCGCGGCCGGATTGACCGACCGGTTCCAGCTCGGGGCCAGGCTGCCCTTCCTCTTCAGCCAGGACTCGGCCCTCAAGGGGGCCGCCGAGCCGGACGAAACCGGCCTGGGTGACCTGAGGATCGAGGGCAAGTACCGCCTGGCCGGCGGTGACGCGGCCGGGGTGGCCATCGTGCCCTACCTGAGCCTGGATACCGGCAGCGACGACGCCTTCTTCAGCAAGGGGGCCAACGCCCTGGGCGTGCTGCTGGTGGTGGATCGCAACTGGAACCGGCAGACCTGGTTTACCGCCCACGTCGGTCTCCAGACCCAGGGCGACGAGGATTTCCAGGATGTCGAAATCGAGAACTCTCTCCTCTTCGGAACCGGCCTGGGCTGGAAGCTCGCCTCCTCCGGAAGCGCGCTGAGCCTGGAGATCTTCGGCCGGGCCGACGGGTCGGATCTCTTCGACCGGGAGGAGGCGACCCCGATCGAGGCGCTCTTCTCCTACACCAAGGAGATCCGCGAGAGGGCCCGCCTCAAGCTGGGCCTGGGCAAGGGTCTCACCAAGGGATACGGGGCCCCCGATTACCGGCTCTTCATCGGAATGGAAAGAGCCTTCTAAGGCCGATCCAGGTAAGGAAAGTTCTTCGGCAGGGCGGGGAAGAAAAATTCCCCGCCCTGCTTTTTTTATCTTCCCGGGCGGATACCGGCCGGATAAGAAGCCGCCTCGATCGATTTCGGCCAGCCGCGCCTAAAAATCAGCCCCGAGACCCGGATCGGGTCTCGGGGCTGAAAACATCGCCCGGGGTCGCCGCCTCTCTTTTACAAAACGGCCGGAGTCCTTCTTCTCTCCTGCACCCAGAACAGCCAGGCGCCGACGGCGGCCAAAAGTATCAATCCGGGCAGCAACCAACCGTTAAGCGCCAGGAAAGAGAAGGCGATCAACGGGTAGAGGACCAGCCGGACCGCGGCCCGGGCCAGCGGCCGGGGCGCAATATACCGGGCGGCCAGCGGACCCTTGCGGTAATACCAGGAGACGAAGGCCGCACCCGGACGGTTGGTAAGCAGACAATGGTCGCGAAACCGGCGCAGAAGAGCAACCTGGCCGGCCAGCGGGGAACCAAAGGCGGCCGTGGCGATAAAACAGAGGTTGTCGGATTCCTCTTCCTCCTCCCCGGCCAGCGTGTAGGCGAATTTTACCTTGCCGTTGGTCCGATCCGTATAAGTGACGTAAAGCAGGTCCTGGCCGTCAATCGCCAGGGAAGAAAAATAGCCGACATTACCCTCCTGATCGGCGATGGAATTCAGCCAGGCCCCGCTGGCGTTGGTGGCGTACTGGAGGTCATTGTCGTTGTAGTTGCAGTAACTGATATGGACGCCGCCAAGGGAATCGAGAACCAACGAGGAGTTACCGGCGATGCCGACGGCGTTATCAATGACGGTATTGACCCAGGCGCCCGAGGCGTTGGTCATGTAATTCACCGCCCCGGAGGCGTAATAACTGACATGGACCTTGTTGGCGCTGTCCGTTTTCACGGAGGCAAAATAGCCGCCGTTGACGCCGATGACCGTGCTGACCCAGGAACCGGAAGCGTTGGTGGTGTAAGTCAGCTGGTTACCGGCTCGGAAATGGACGATGTGGACCTTGTCGTTGCCGTCAACCGTGATGGAAGTCACGTACCCGCCCGAGCCCAGGTTGGAAAGCGTCCAGCTGCCGGTCAGGTCGGTCGCGTACTTCAAGGATCCACCGTTCCGGTCCAGGTAACTTATGTGGACCTTGTTGTTCGAATCCAGGGCGAGGGAAAGATCATCCCCGACATCGTAACCCGGGTTGTCGAGGGTGGTGATGACCCAGGCCCCGCTGGCGTTGGTGGCGTACTTGAGCTGCTGGGTGCCGTCATAGGCGATGTGAACCTTGCCGTTGCCGTCAACCGCGATGGAGGATGCGTAGGTAAGCCCGCCGCCGGTCCCGGGGCTGTCCAGGGTGGAGACGACCCAGGCCCCGCTGGCGTTGGTGGCATACTTGAGGTCGCCGCCGTCAAAGTAACTGGCGTGGGCCTTGCCATTCGAATCGAGCGCCAGCGAACTGTAATCCCCGGCGTCGTCCAGGGTCGAGGTAACCCATTCGGCGGCCCGGGCGGCCGGAACGAACCGGGCGGCCAGACCGGCCAGCAGCAGGCAGGAAAAAAAGAGCCGGACGGCGCCACTGACTCCCCGGATATGCAAACAACGGATCTTTCTATCCATGCCTCTCCTCCCTTTTGCGATTTTCAGCCGGGCCTAACGACCGGATCTCGATGGAATATTTCCCGCGCGGCCATCTCTAGTTTATACCGCCGCCTTTTTCGCCAGTCAATACCGGAGCAGACGACGCCGTGGCTATCGCGCCGGGGACGGCGTTTTTCCCGCCCAGATCCGGATCGAATAAAGCTCGAAACGCGACCGGGCGCTGCCGCTGACAATGGAAATCGGCCCCTCCGACGGCAACTCCTGGTTGTCAAGCCGGAAGAAGTTTTCGCCGGTGTCCGATTCCAGGAAGCCGGTGTAACGGAAGCGGCCCGGATGGGCCGGATCCGCATCCAGGAAGAGACGCAGGTTCGATTTCTGCCAGGGGAAACGCACCTTGGAGGCAATGAACCGGCTCGCCCAGCCTCCGGCCGCGAGCGGACGGCCGATCGAGATGTTGCGGCCGGACTCCCCGGGCGCCTCGATATAACCGAGCTGGGTCCCCAGGATCGAAAAACCGGTCCCCGGACGGATGCCGTCGAGAACGGAGAAGAAGGAGGCCTCCAGGTAGAGAGGCGGCGCTAATTTCTTCAGGCTGGTCAAACCGTGGGGGCCGGGCTTTTCCAGCTTGGGGTCGTAGATCTTGACGAAGCCGCCATCCCGGCCGGAGACGTGCACGATGGCGGTGTCCGGATCGGTCAGCTGCCAGACGGCCCGGTCAATCCCGTCTTTGCCCCAGCCGTTTTCAATGGCCAGCGGCCATTGCGGCTCGACCCGGACCACGCTCCGGGCGGTGTGGCGGCCGGATGGCCCGGTGACGGTAAGGGACACCTCGTAAAAACCCGGGGGCGTGAAGGTGTGGACCGGGTTCGGCTCCCCGGAAACGCTTCCGTCGTCGAAGTTCCATTCATACCGGAGCGGCCCATTCTTCAGGTCGCGTGATCCCTCCGAAGAGAAGGACACCCGCAGGGGCGCCGGACCCTGCGGAGGATCGGGCCGGAGGCAGGCGGCCGTCGGACTGACCGTTATGAAGGCCCGTCCGCTGTTGTATCCGTTGCCGGCGCTTCCGTCGGAGACGATGACCGTCACCGGCTCGACTCCGGCCGGGTGGAAAGGCGGACACTGCCAGGTGAAGGTGTCGCCCTCGATGCGGCCGACCTCCCCGTCCCACTGGGAGAAGACCACCGGGAAGCCCTCCGGATCCCGGCCGGAAAGGCGGAAAATGGCGCGCTCGCCCGGAAGAATGGTCAGGTCGCGCAGACCCTCCAGGGTCGGGCGCAGGTTATCCTTGCCGGCGGTCCGGTAGATGTTCACGACCGCCGGGTTGCTGTCGTAACGGCCGTTGTTGGCGATCAGCAGAATGGAAGTGCGCCCCCTGGGAAGCTGCTTGTCGAACGGGATGACAAGGGTGTACTCGGCCGTTTCGCCCTCGCGCCGGATCTGCACGTCACGGTGGCCGTAAAGGACCTTCCAGCGGAAGGTGAGCGGCCAGCCCTGCAGGTCGTAGGAATCGGCGGCCGAAAGGCGGATCCTGATCTCTTCGTCCTCCCCCTGCCGGATCAGCAGGGCCGTCTTCAGCGTGTCGTAAACCACGGTGCCGCCCTTGACCTCCAGCGGCTTCAGGAGCGCGACCGGCGGCGCGACATCCATGCCGGCGGCTATTTTCACCATGTTCCGGAGGTGAAGTTCGTCGTTGTAATTATGAAAGAGGTGGTTGAACTCGGTCTGGTTGCTTCCCCGGTAATCGGCGTGATCCCCCTGGGAATTGTAGGCCACCCGGTGCCTCAATTCGTCGTCATAGGGAACCTTGTACGGCAGGGCGGCCTTCCAGATGTAGAGGAGCGTGGCCGGGTAAAGGCCGTTCACCTGGAGGGTGCGCTTCAGGGCGACCGGCAGGTAGCCACCGGCGATCAGCATCTTGGTGATGGCCATCGTCTCGCTGCCCGAGGACCCGATGGAATTGTAGAAGCAGGGCGCCAGGGCCTGGTACTCGTCCACGGCCCGATCCGGAGCCCGGTCCATGAAGGAGATATGGGCCGGCCCGGTCCGGAGGCAGTCCCGAAAATAGTAGTCCCGTTCGGTCCGCTCCAGGCGATCTTTTTCGTTGGCGATATGGTGGCCCATCTCGGTCGTCGACTGGCTGGTGAAATTGATTCCGTGCGACCCGATCTCACCCCGGTTGAGATGGATCATGCCCTCCAGGATGCCCTCGACCGCATTATCGCCGGCCGGCGATT
The DNA here is from genome assembly GCA_022704925.1 of candidate division TA06 bacterium. Lineage (GTDB taxonomy): Bacteria > Ratteibacteria > UBA8468 > MWAK01 > MWAK01 > MWAK01. The sequence continues at coordinate 4,878 of JAKJFK010000051.1, forward strand.
TCCAAGCGTCCCGGACGTAACTGTGCTTGTTATCCTCGCTCGAATAGACGTCACACCAGAAACCGGCGTAGGTGCGGCCCGGCCAATCCTGACCCTTGCGGTAATCAACGAACCGCTCGGAAGCGGGCGGCCAGGGGAAGAGGCGCTGCGCCTCGGGCGGCAGGGAGACGTCCCCGACCGGAGCCGGGTCATCGCACCAGAGTTTCCAGGCCGGCTTCTCGTAATAGGGGTTTTTGATGGCGGGACGCATTTCCTGCCCGAACGCCGGCACCGGCCAAACCGAAAAGCACAAGAAAAAAGGAAAGGAACCGGCTACGGCCAGGCAGAGTTTCCTGATGATCATTCCGTCTCTCCTTCAGCGATCTGGTTTGGCCGGTCACCGGCCCATCAGGTTCGAGATGCCTTTTCCGGCCTTTCTAAGACCGCCCCCGATCCCGGTCCCCAGCCCCCGGGCCGCTCCGCCGATCAACCGGTCCACGGCCAGAATCGGCCGGCCGAACTTCTCCCGGAAGGCGCGGCTGAAGGAGGCGGCAATCGCCTCTTTCAGATCGCTCTTCAATTCGTTGACCGTACCCTTGACTTCGAAATCCAGGGAGAGGGCACCCTCCCGGTCCTCCAGGAACTTGACCGCGGCCGCCGCCGGCAGGCCCAAGAGGGTCTTCTTGAAAAAACCACCCGAGCCGGCCAGTTTCAAACCCCGGATTTCCAGGTGCTGCCGGCTTTCCAGATCGTTTTGGCGACAGCGGGCTTCGGCCCGGACGTCAGCCCGGCCGGCCGTGATTGAAATCGGGGCGGCGGGATAAAGATAAGCGAAATCAGCCAGGTTGACGCCCCGGATTTCGGTCGAGGCGTCGAAATCGAGCGGACCGGCGCCGGCCACGATCCGGCCGCGGACGGCCACCGGAACCGGGTTGACCGTCTCGATCACCGCCTGCGTTTTGAAAGGACTCTCCAGACGCTCCTCGTTGGGAAAGTTCAAGTTGCCGAGAGTCAGGCCGAGACGGCTGACACTCAGGGCCGGCTCCTTCGCCGGGCTCAACTGCCGGCTGTAAAGGTTAACCCGCCCGCCCCGAATTGAGAGACCATCAAGGTGGAACTTGAAGGCGGGAGGTTCTTTCCCACCCTTTTTGACTGCGAATCGGCCGAGATCATGTTCCAGGTTGGTGGCGCCGCCGGCCGCCTGGATGATATTGATTTCCGGGTTGGAAATAAGCAGGCGGTTGATGACCAGGCGCCGCCGGAGCAGCGGCGCGAAAGCCGCTTGCACCCGGATCTCGTCAACCGTCAGCAGGTTGCCCGGCGGGAAGCCCGGCGGCTGGCGGAGCAGCAGGTTCCTGAGGATAATCGACCGGCCCGGGACCGAAATCCGCACCGATCCGATGCTCAGCCGTCCTTCGAATAACGGTCCGACCCTGGCCTCAACCGCCTTTTTGGCCAGCGGATTGGCCAGAATTTGAATAATTCCGGCCAGAATGGCCGGGACGACCAGCAGAACTAAGATCAGAAGCGTGATTCTCTTTTTCATGGCTGATCGGCGGTCCGGCCCCGGCCGGCCGGACCGGGGAAACCGCGAAAAAATGAACGGCGGCCACGATCCAGGCAAAGGATCATTCGCCTTGAAGCGAATAATCCTTGCAGAAGTCCCAGATCACCTGGGCGCCGTTGATATCCATGCACTTGTTTCCCAGCAGGATATAGCGCAGCAAGGTCCGGGCCCCGGGAAAACTGTGGCCGCCGCCCTGGATGGCGTAAAGAATGACCGGGGGCCGATCCCCTTCCGAGCGGTAGGCGGAGACCTCCACGCGGCACCCGTCCGTGGAGACCCGGTCCGGAAGCTGATTCTTTTCAACCGGACCGTTCAGCCCGTTGGCCTTGACCCAGAAGGCGACCGTTGATTCGGTCGAAAGAACATCGCCGTAATCCTTGCCGAAGACCCGCACCGCCCCACCCTTCCAGGGGACCAGCGGATCCCGGGTGCCGTTCATGATAAGAACCGGCAGGGGACGGACCGGGCGGGCGGAAGCGAGCCGGTCGGGAAGGTTGGCAACCACGGCCGCGATGGCGGCGACCCGGTCTCCGAGTTCGATGCCCAGGCGCAGGGTCATCATGCCGCCGTTGGAGACCCCCATGACGTAAACCCGCCGGCGGTCAATCGAGAACTCCCGGAACAACTCGTCGATGACCGCGCCGATGAAACCGACATCATCCACGCTGGAATTGTCCCGCCGGCGGAACGACTTGCCGCGGCCGTCATTCCACTGTCCCTGGAGACCGAAGGGATAAACGACAATGAAATTTTCCCGATCGGCAATCTCGTTGTAACCGCTGCCGGAGGCCATTACCTGGGCGCCGGCCCCGTCACCGCCGTGCAGCACGAAGAGGACCGGAAGCGGCCGGACGGGAACGGCATTGCCGGGCAGGTGGAGGGAATAGCTGCGCCGCCGTCCCCCATGCGTAAGCGTCTTGCGCACGAGGCCGGTGTCATTCCCGGTCTGGTCGGCGCCGAAGGCCGGAATCGACAGCGCCAGCAGGAGAATCGCGCCAATCAAAACCCGAGTTTTCCTCATGCCGCCCATCCTTTCGGTTAAACGCTTCTTTATCCTCATTAAACTCTCCAACGGCTGCGTGCTTCTCTTAAAATTTATGATTTTTCCGGGCCGCTGTCAAACCTTCCCGAAGCGCGGACAGTTAAAACGGGAAGGACCGGATCAGGAAAGAAACGGTCCGTTTGACACCCCCATTCCGGTTAAATAAAATATCTTGAAGTACCAGGACCGCCTTTCCCAAACTCTCAGCACCCGGAAAATTTTTCCGCGTCAACCGGTTAAACATTGATTTAAAAAGGAGCCAGAATGGCCGGCAGAAAAAATCCGGACATCATCGTGATCGTATCCGACTCGCTTCGCCAGGATCACGTTAGTTACTACGCCGGCCAGGATTCGCCGGCGCCGACCCCGCACATCGACGCCCTGCTTAAGGAAGGCGTCGCCTTTGACAACATGTATCCCGAAGGACTGCCGACCATCCCGGTCCGCACCGAGTGGGTCACCGGCAACGGCACCCTGACTGGACGCTCCTGGCAGCCGCTGGCCGACACCGACGTGACCGCCGCCGAAATCCTGCGACGCGAAGGGTATCTCACCGCCCTGATCACCGATGTTTACCACTACTTCAAACCCGGCCAGAACTTCCACCGGGGATACCATGAATGGCAGTGGATCCGGGGCCAGGAGTACGATGCCTGCCGGACCACCCCGCCGCGGAAACGGCGGCTCGAGGATCACTGGAAGGAGACCTTCCCCGCCGCCTGGCGCGGTCCCGTACAGATCGTTTGCCAGAATCTCGACGAGGCCCGGCTGGCCAGGGACTTTCCCTGTTACCGGACCTTCGAGACGGCCGCCGACTGGCTCCGCCGCAACCGCGGGCAGTCGCAGCCGGTCTTCCTCTGGGTGGAGACCTTTGATCCCCACGAACCCTGGACGCCGCCGGCGGAGTTTGACACCTTCAAGGACCCGGCCTACCGGGGCAAGGACTTCATCCTGCCGCCGGGCGGGGAGGCCGCCGCTTATTTCAGCCCGGAGGAGATCAAGCGGATCCGCTCGCTTTACGCCGGCGAGGTGGCCTACGTGGATGCCATGGTCGGCGAGTTCGTGAAGGCCCTGAAAGAAAACGGGCGCTACGAGAGCAGCCTGATCTTCTTCCTCTCCGACCACGGCCATCCGCTGGCCGACCACGGCAAGTTCCTGAAGGGGCCGGACCGGCTGCATTCCGAACTGCTCAAGGTTCCCTTCGGGTTCAAGCTGCCCGGCGGGGAATACGGCGGCCGGCGTCTAACCAGGATCGCCCAGTTCCCGGACGTGCTCCCGACCCTGCTGGATGCCGCCGGCCTCGGGAACAACACCTTCGACATGCAGGGCGGTTCGCTGCTGCCGCTGGTCCGGGGCGAGGTGGAAATGGTCAGGAAGGCCGCCGTCTCCGGCTATCACAAGGGGCAGGACCGCTGCATCCGCAACGAAAAATGGAGCCTCGTCCTGCGCCCGGAAGGACAGCCGGATGAGCTGTACGACCTTGAAAAGGACCCGCGGGAGACCCGGAACCTGATCGAGGCGCACCGCGAAACCGCGCTGGAGTTGAAGGCCCATTTCGGCGCCGCCTATACCGGCGCCAGCCGGCCGGTCAAGGGGTTGCAGGGCTCCTTTGAAGTGGCTGACACCGCGGCGACCGGGGACTTGAACGCGCAAAAACGGGAGTCGAAGAAGAATTAAAAACGGGGAACCGGGGCCTTCGTCACCGCCCGAACCGGCGAAAAACCGCCCCGGCCAAGGAAAGGAAGGCTAAGGATGATCATTATCAAGCCGCATCACCTGGTTGACATCATAACCGATTTCGGAGCCGGGATCACCGATCCCGAACCGCATCCTTACGGCCACGCGGTGCACAGCGTCACCAGGGAAATCCTCGCCAACCCGGACGTGGAACTCGGGATGGAATGGGGCGCCGATGACATCTGCCGGCCCTGCCGTCACAACCTCGAGGGTCTCTGCGACGACGTGATCGACACCTCCTACCGTCCGGCGGCCCCGAAGTCAAAGCGGGAATGGAACCTGCTCCTGGACCGGCGCTGGTCGGAAAGGCTTGGGCTGCGGCCGGACGAGCGGCTGACGGCCCGGGAATTCTGTGCGCGCCTCCGCGACCGGGCCGGCGATGTCAGCGACATCTACCGGGAACTGCCCGGGGATCGGATCGCGACCCGGCAGGCCAACCTGGAACTGGGCGTTCGGAAACTCCTGGAAAAGCCGGCCAAAGCATAAGGACTTCCGGGCCGGGGACGGCAACCAAAAGCTTAAGCTTCCGGACCGAACCGC
>JAKJFK010000052.1 GCA_022704925.1 candidate division TA06 bacterium
CCGGGACGGCCTCGCCGGTCCGGCCGGGACCGGACCGCTGGCCGGCCGGACCTTCGTAATTACCGGGCGGCTGGAAAAGTGGACCCGGTCCCGGGCCCGGGAGATCATCCAGCGCCTGGGCGGCCGGGTCGCCGACTCGGTCTCCGGCCGAACTGATTTCCTGTTGGCCGGGGCCGATCCCGGGTCCAAACTGGACCGGGCCAGGGAACTCCGGGTCCGGGTCCTCACCGAGGCCGAATTTTCGAAGATGATCGACACCAGGCAAATACCTTAGGGGAACGATGCTCAAGATCAAAACGCTGGAAGTGGGACCGCTTCAGACCAACTGCTATCTGGTCTTCGACCCGGAATGCCAGGAAGGTCTGATCGTCGATCCGGGGGCGGATAAGCCCAAAATAATCAAGACGGTCGAGAAATCGGGTGTCCGTTTCAAATCGGTAGTCAACACCCACGGCCATTTCGACCATGTCGGCGCCGACACCATCAAGGAGCTCCTGGGCGTGCCGCTTTACCTGCACCAGGCCGACCTTCCCCTGTTGAAGAATGCCCGGGTTAACCAGGCTCTGATACTGGGGGTTGACAACGGCGAAAAGATTCCGACGCCGGACGGCTTCCTGGAGGAGGGACAGGAACTGGCGGTGGGCGGCGGCCGCCTTACCGTCTGGCATACGCCCGGACACTCTCCCGGCGGCATCTGCCTGGTGGCGGCCGGTTTCGTCCTGACCGGCGACACCCTCTTCAACAGCGGCGTCGGCCGGACCGATCTGGAGGGTGGTTCGGATCCGGACCTGGAAAGGTCGCTGCGCCGACTGCTGAAACTTCCCCCGGAAACGGTCGTTTATCCGGGCCACGGCCCGTCCACCACCATCGGGGCCGAAAGGCGCCTGCTGGTCGATCCGGGCGATAAACAGGCAACCGTTTGAATCCGGACGGACCGGAGGGACCATGGCGGAAACAGGGCTCCCGGACCAGGAAAGCTTCTTCGGCTACCTGACCCTCGAACGGGGTTTGAGCCGGAACACCATCCTGGCTTACCGGCGCGACCTGAAAAGGTTTGACGTCTTTCTCTCCGGCCGCGGCCTGACCCTGGAATCGATTACCTACCCCCAGTTCACCTCCTTCCTGATGGAGTGCCGGCGCACTCTGGCGGCCGCCTCGCTGGCCCGGCTAATGGCGGCCATCTCCACCTACCTGAAATTCCTGCTCCAGGAAGGGGTCCTGAAGGCCCACCCGCTGCCGGACCTGGAGAGTCCCCGGCTGGAAAAGAACCTGCCGGGCGTCCTTTCCCCGGCTGAGGTGGAACGGCTGCTGGCCGCTCCGAAGCCGGGTCGACCCGGCTTGAAGGACCGGGCCATCCTGGAGCTCCTTTACGCCACCGGCATGCGGGTGAGCGAATTGACCGGCCTGAAACGGGAGGACCTGGACCTGGCCGAGCAGCTGGTCCGGGTCCGGGGCAAGGGCGGCCGGGAACGGCTGATTCCCTTCGGCGCGCCGGCGGCGGCGGCGTTGCGGTCATACCTGGAGACGGTGTCCGGTTCCGCCTCGGCCGAGGTGCCGCTCTTTCGTAACCGGCAGGGCCGGGCCCTGAGCCGGGTGGCGGTCTGGAAGCTGCTGCGCCGCAGCGCCCTTTCCGCCGGGATTACCGCCAAGGTCTATCCGCATATACTGCGCCACTCGTTTGCCACCCACCTGCTGACGGCCGGGGCCAGCATCCGGCTCGTCCAGGAACTGCTCGGCCACCAGAGCCTGGCCACCACCCAGATTTACACCCATCTGGACCGCTCCCGTCTCAAGGAAGTGCACCGGCGTTTTCATCCCCGTCCCTGAGCCGCCGCCGGTTGCGAAATAATCGGCCAGGGGTTATACTAAGACATAACTTTTTGGCCTGTTTTTATCTGTGGCTGCGCCGGCCGGGGCGTTCCCGGCACGATCAAATCCGAAGCTCGGCAAATGGACAGGATAGCGCCGGCGGCCGCCGGCGATTTTGAAGAGATCCAGCGGATGCTGGAGTCCTCCTACAATCATTACCGGGATTTTTTCCCCCAGCAGTACCCGACCGTCTGGAGACGGGCCGCTTTTGACCCGGGGAATACGATCCTGATGCGTTCCGGCGGCCGCATCGTCGGCCTGGTGCGCATCTTTCCGCTCGATCTCCGGCAGGGTCCGGTCCGGCTGAAGGCGGCCGGCATCGGCGGTGTAGCGACCCGGCCGGAATTGCGGGGGCGCGGTTTCATGACCCGGCTCATGGAACGGGCGCTGGAGCGGATGCGGGGCGACGGCTACCCGGTCTCGGTCCTCTGGGGCGACCGTTTCCGTTACCGCCGTTTTGGCTATGAACAGGCCGGCCGAACGCTCAGCCTCCGGTTGACAGCCCGCAGTTTGAAGGCGGCCGGGGTAACGCCAGCCCCGGTCCGGCGTTACCTGGGCGAACCCGGCTGGCTTGACCAGGTTCGAGCCGCTTACGAAAAACATCCGTTCCGCCTGCGGCGGCGGCCGGGCGACTACCGGCTGATATTTGAAAAGCCGGGCCTGTTTCTTTTTGGCGGCGGCCGCGGCCAGGATTTCGGGTACCTGGCCGTCACCGGCCGGGGCGCCTGGCAGCCGGTCGAATTCGGCGGCCGCCCCGAGACCGTCCTGGCCGTCGCGGCCGGAGTCATGGAGCGGCTTGGAACCGATTCGCTGACCTTTTCGATGGCGGCCGGTTCGGATGGCATCGAAGCATTCCAAAGCGTGGCCGCCGGCTGGTCCCTGAGCTCGGAATTGATGGCGGCCGTGCTCGACCTGGAGAAGACCCTGGCCATCTTTGGCCGGCAGAATCCGGATTTTAAGCCCGACCCGGAATCTCTGGCCCGGCTTGACCCGGCCGGTCGGACCCGGGCCCTTTTCGGTCTGGATGGTCCCTACAACCTTTTTGTCTGGCGCCTGGACAGCATTTGAAGACCGCCGGGCGCCGGAATGCGCGGTTATTCCTCGGTCAGGACCTTTTTCCTCGTTCAGGAGAGAGCGGCCGCCGGCCGGATGAAACCTTCAAGGAGGTGTGTGATGCTCGATTTCGAAAGGCTTCAAAAGTACCTGGATATCCCGGAGACGGCCCGTATGATGTTGTCTGCTCCGGAGAAGCAGGTCATCATGTCGGTCAACATCAAGGTGGGGGCAGGTAAACTGCTTATCTACGATTCATACCTGGTTTACCACAACCTGGTGCTGGGGCCGGCCAAGGGCGGCATCCGGTTTGCCCCCAACGTCACCCTGGCCGAGACCCGGACCCTGGCCGAGCTGATGACCTACAAGTGTGCCCTGATGGGAATTCCCTTCGGCGGCGGCAAGTCCTCGATCGCCTTGAACCCCCGCAGTATCTCCGAATTTGAAAAACGGATGCTGATCCGCGAATTCGTGCACATGATCCGGGACGAACTGGTCTCCGGGGCCTACATACCGGCGCCCGACCTCGGTTCGACGCCATCGGACATGGCGATCATCTACGGAGAGACGCATCATCCCGAGAGCGTCACCGGCAAGCCGCCCCGGCTCGGCGGACTGCCGGGCCGGCGCGAAGCGACCGGCCGAGGCGTCTTTACCGCCTCGCGCCTGGCCTGCCGGGAAATTCTCAACCTCGATGTTTCCAAGGCCAGTGTCGCCATCCAGGGCTGCGGCAATGTCGGCAGCCACAGCGCCGCCTTCCTTCACGAGAGCGGGGCGCGGGTGGTGGCCTTGAGCGATGTTTCCGGCGGCCTTTACTCCAAGGCCGGCCTGCCGGTGCCCGCCATTCTGGATTTCGTGCGCCAGGGGAAGCTGCTGGAAGAGTTCCCGGCTGAGGGCCTGGAACGGATCACCAACCAGGCCATCCTGGCCCTGCCGGTGGACCTGCTCATTCCGGCCGCGGTCGAGGATGTGCTTACCGCCGAGACGGCGCCCGGGGTACAGGCGAAGCTGGTGGTCGAAGCCGCCAACGGGCCGACCACCCCGGAGGGCGACCAGATCCTGGCCCGAAAAAAAATCCCGGTCATTTCGGATATCATGGCCAACAGCGGCGGCGTGGTCGCCTCCTACGTGGAATGGCGAAACGCCAAGAGCGGCAACCAGACTTCGGCCCAGGAGACGTACGATTTCATAGATGCCAAGATGGAAGGCGCCTTCAAGGACGTCGCCCGGCGGGTCAGGGAGCAGAAGGCCAGCTGGCGGGACGGCGCTTACCTGCTTGCCCTCTCGGAATTGATATCGGCGATGCGCGACCGTTCCTGGATTTGACCCCGAAATAAAAACCGGCCCCCGGCGGTAAGCCGGGGGCCGGCCTGACTTGCCGGCGTTCTCTCCCCCCTTTTACAGGAAAAGCGAACTTACCGAAGCGGAGAGGTGGATGCGCTTGATGGCCTCGCCCAGGAGGCCGGCCACCGAGAGGACCTTGATCTTTTCCAGCCTCTTCTCCGGTGCGAGGGGGATGGTGTCGGTGATCACCAGTTCGGCGATCGAGGAGGCGGCCAGCCGGGCCACCGCGTCACCGACCAGCACCCCGTGGGAGCAGCTGGCGTAGATGGCGGTAGCCCCCTTGCTCTTCAGCACCTCGGCCGCCTCCATCAGGGTGCCACCGGTCGAAATCATGTCGTCGACCAGGATGGCTACCGACCCGTCGATTTCGCCGATCAGGTTGACCGCCTCCACCGAGGTCGGGCCGTCGCGCCGCTTGTCCACGATCGCCAGCGGGGTGCGCAGGGCCTTCGCGAAGGCCCGGGCCATCTTGACGCTGCCGACATCGGGCGAAACCACCACCATCCGGTCCAGTTTCTTCTCCTGAAAGTAGGATACCGTTACCGGCGCGGCGAAGAGGTGATCGACCGGGATGTCGAAGAAGCCCTGGATCTGGGGAGTGTGCAGGTCCATGGTCAGGATCCGGTTGACGCCGCTGGCGGTCAGCAGGTTGGCGACCAGCTTGGCCGTGATCGGGACCCGCGGCTTGTCTTTCCGGTCCTGGCGGGCGTACCCGAAGTAGGGGATGACCGCGGTGATCCGCTCGGCGCTGGCCCGCTTGAAGGCGTCGATCATGACCAGCAGTTCCATGAGGTTTTCATTGACCGGCGGGCAGGTGGACTGGATGATGAAAACATCCTTGCCCCGCACGTTCTCCTCAATGGCCACCATGATTTCACCGTCGCTGAAGTGGGTGATCGCCATCCGGCCCACCTGCTTGTCCAGGTAGGCGGCGATCGCGGCTCCCAATTCCTGGTTGGCCGACCCGGTGAAGAGAAGACAGTTGTTCATGATTGCCTCCGGCGGGCCAGGATTTGCCGGGCCCTTTCCAGTTCTTCGGGTGTGTTGACGCCGAGAATTTCGCTGGGGTCGGCCACCACCTGGGCCGCCACCCGTTCCCCGGCCGTGCGCAGGAACTTTATGACGTCGGTAAGGTAATACTCCCCCTTGGCGTTGTCGGGCCGGAGCCCGGGCAGGGTTTCAAAGAGCCGGGGCGCCGCGAAGACGTAAACGCCGGAATTCACTTCGGTGATCCGCCGTTCCTCGTCGGTGGCGTCGGCCTGCTCGACAATGGCCTCGACCAGACCGGTACCGTTGCGCTTGATCCGGCCGTAACCGGTGGGATTCTCCAGGCGGGCGGTCAGCAGGGTAGCCGCCGGCCCTTCCCGGCGGTGGAGTTCAAGCAGTTTCAGCAGGGTTTCGCTGCGCAGCAGCGGGGAGTCACCGCAGAGGACCAGGATCTCGCCCGCGTATCCGGGCAGGCGTTCGACGGCCCGGCGCACGGCGTCGCCGGTGCCCCGCATTTCGGTCTGCTCCACGAACTCCACCGGCAGCCCCTCCAGCCGCTGCATCACCTCTTCCTTCTGGTGGCCGACCACCACCAGCACCTTGACCGGCTCCAGCCGGCGGACCTCCTCGACCAGGTGGTGAATCATGGGTTTGCCCAGCAGTTGATGGAGGACCTTCTGAAGGTCGGATTTCATCCGGGTTCCCTTGCCGGCGGCCAGGATGATCACGCACAATTCGGACATGGAGCCCCTTCCGGGTTACAGGTTGTTTGGGGGTCGGATTGCAGGTTTTACCCAAAAATTGTAACATATCCGGCCGGCAGCTGCCAAACAAAAACGGGCGGCGAAAGGAGAGACGATGGCGGGAGAACGGGATTTCTGCGTTACCGATTTCGGGGCCCGGGGCGGCGGCCCGGCGCCGGAGCACCCGGCCTTCCAGCGGGCGATCGACGCCTGCGTCCGGGCCGGCGGCGGCCGGGTCCGGGTGCCGGCCGGCCGCTATCTCTGCGGCGGGCTGACCCTGGGTTCGGGTCTGGAACTCCGCCTGGAAGCGGGCGCGGTCATCCGGGCCAGTACCCGGGTCGAGGATTATGCCCACCTGCCGCTTCCGGTCCTCTTCTACGCCCGCGATTCCGAGCGGATTACCCTCCGGGGGCCGGGCCGGGTCGACGGCCAGGCGACCGGCCAAGTCCCCTGGCCGCGGCCGAAGTTCCGCCGCCGCACCCTCTACTTCGATTCCTGCCGGTCCGTCCGGGTCGAAGAAGCCGCCTTCGAAAACTCTGATTCCTGGACGCTGCACTTTTTCCGCTGCGAGCGGGTTGAAGTCCGGAAAGTCGAAATTCTGAACGATCCCGAGCATATCAACTCCGACGGCATCGACCCGGACAGCTCCCGCGACGTCATCATTTCCGACTGTCATATCCGGGCCGGCGACGACTGCGTCGTCCTTAAATCCAACAGCCCGGAGCATCCCTGTGAAAACATCGTGGTGACCGGCTGCCGGCTGGAGACCACCTGTTCGGCGCTGAAACTGGGCACCGAGAGCCGGGGGGCCATCCGGCAGGTCTCCTTCAACAACTGCGTGATTACCAACACGCCGCTGGCCCTGGCCTGCTTCATGAAGGACGGCGGCTGTTACGAGGACGTGCTCTTCGAAGACATCCGGATCGAAACCGCCGACCGGCTCGGCCATCCGGAATGGCCGATCTTCGTCGACCTTAACCTGCGGACCGAAACCTCGGCGCCGGGCCGGATACGCAACCTACGGTTCCGCAACCTGGAGATCGTCAGTTCCGGGACCTGCCTCATCCAGGGGCTGCGCCGCCGCCCGGTCGAGGCGCTGCGCCTCCAGGACATCCTTTTCCGGGCCGCCGGTCCGGTGGATTTTTCCCGCCGTCTCAAGATGAATGGCGGCCGCCAGGAGGCCCATTCCCAGCTTGAGGATTACGCCCGGACCCCCGCCTACTTCATCCTGGCCAACGTTGATGACTTCGGTCTGGAGAATCTCCGGCTGGAATCGGTCGGCCCGGAGCTGCCGGCCGGCCTGCACGACCTGGCCCTGCTGAACTGCCGGTGCGGCCGGGTGGCCGGCCTGGAGAACCGGATCCGATTCACCGGGCCGCGGCTGGATCCGGTCCTGACGGAGGAGACGCCGGCCGGATCGGTTGAATTTCCCGGGTAATCGAATGGCCGGTTCCGGGGCTGAAAAAAGGGCCGCCGGCGTCCGGGGCACGCCTGATTTTGCTTTCATTATCTTTTAAGTTATACTGATTGAAAAGACATTCCGGGTGTTTTTTGTGCAAGCCGAAAAACTTGCCGATTCGAAGGAGCGACATGAAAATCCGTTTGGCCGCGACAATCCTGATGGTGCTTTTTTTCGGTGCCGGCTGCGCCGGGCTGGCGCCCAACCGGGAACTCCTGTACCAGACCTCGACGCTGGATGCCCTGCTTGAGGGTGACTACCAGGGGCGGCTGACCATCGGCCAGTTGAAGCGCCACGGCGATTTCGGCATTGGCACCCTGGCCGATCTGGACGGCGAACTGGCCGGGCTGGACGGCCGCTTCTACCAGGTGCGGGCCGACGGAAAGGTCTTCCTGGTGCCGGACGAAGGCAGCACTCCCTTCGCGGCCGTTACCTTTTTCGAGGCCGACCGCCGTCTTGACCTGACCGGTCCGCTCGATTACGAGGGGCTGAAAATCCGGCTCGACCGCGAGATAAAGAGGGACCTTTTTGGCGCGGTCAAGATATCCGGCCGTTTCCGCCGGGTGAAGACCCGCAGCGTGCCGAAACAGGCGCGCCCTTACCCGCCCCTGGCCGCGGTCACCGACCGTCAGCCGGTTTTCGAGTTCCAGGACCTGGAGGGCGTGCTGGTCGGCTTCTACTGCCCGGAATTCGTCGGCACCGTCAACGCGGCCGGTTATCACCTCCATTTTCTGGCTGCTGATCTTTCCGGCGGCGGCCACCTGCTTGACTGCGAATTGGTCGAAGGAACGCTGGAGATTGATTATACCCCGGACCTTTACCTGGCGTTGCCGGGCGAGACCGCGGCCGGCCGCGGCTTGAACCCGGCCGAGAAGAAGCGCGAGCTGGAGCGGGTTGAAAAGTGACCCCGGGGGGTTCCCGGCCGGGCTGGGCCTTGAGGTGAAAAGGAGAAGAGGCATGGAGAAACGAAGGTTGGGTTGGACCGAATTGGAGTTGACCTCGGTCGGACTGGGGACCTGGGCGATCGGCGGCCCGGGCTTGAAGTTCAGCTGGGGCCCCCAGGATGACCGGGAGTCGGTCCGAACCATCCGCCACGCCCTGGAGCTGGGCATCAACTGGATTGATACCGCCGCCGTTTACGGTCTGGGCCACTCGGAGACGGTGGTCGGGCAAGCGCTCCGGGGCCTGGACGAAAAACCGATCGTTGCCACCAAGTGCTGCCGGGTCAGCGACGGCGCCGGCGGCGCGACCTTCCGTTTTGACCGGGCTTCGGTCCGGGCCGAGGCCGAGGCGAGCCTGAAGCGGCTGGGGGTGGAGCGGATCGATCTTTACCAGATTCACCATCCCGGCGAGGGTGACTCCTTCCTGGAGGCCTGGGAGACGATCGCCGACCTGGTGCGCGAAGGGAAGGTTCGCTACGGCGGAGTCTCGAATTTCAGCCGGGAGCAGGTTGAGCGGGCCCTGAAGATCCATCCGGTCGCCTCGCTGCAGCCGCCTTACAGCCTGCTGCGCCGCGACATCGAGTCCGGACTGCTGGAATTCTGCGGCGCGAACCGGATCGGGGTGGTCGCTTACAGCCCGATGCAGAAGGGCATCCTGACCGACAAGTTCACCCGGGACTGGGTGGCCGGCCTGCCGGCCGACGACCACCGCCGGAACGACCCCCGCTTCCAGGGATTGGCCCTGGAGGTCAACCTGGACTTCGTGGCCCGGTTGCGGGAGATCGCCGCGGCCGGGAACCTGACGATCGGCCAGCTGGCCATCGCCTGGGTCCTGCGGCGGACCGAGGTGACCGCCGCCATCGTCGGCGCCCGCCATCCTTACCAGATCGAGGAGACCGTCCAGGCCTCGGGCCGCGCTTTGACCCCCCGGGAAATCGAAGCCGTCGGCCGCCTGCTCTCGGAGTTCGAGTCCGACGAACGCTTGAAGGTTTGAGGAGACGGCATGGAAATAAGAGGAGCACTCCCGTCTGATGTCCCGGCCATACTGGAGATGACCGCGGCCGCCTGGGCCGGGGTGACGATCGCCGGCCGGCTGGAGGAGCGTTACGGGAAGATCGAGGGGCGTCCCTGGCACGAATACAAACGGGGCGACCTGGAGAGGTTCTGCGTCGAGAACCTCGACCGGGTCCTGGTGGCGCTGGAAGGGGACCGGTTGGTCGGCTATGCCACCTACAGCCTTGACCCGGAACGGCGG
>JAKJFK010000260.1 GCA_022704925.1 candidate division TA06 bacterium
CGGGGAATTTCAAGGCCATTTCACTCCGGGAAACCGTCGGAGTTCGCTGCAGCCGGCAGCGGATTCTGGATGATTTTCTCGCCGGTTTCCAGCGACGGCTGCCCGGTCGCTTCTTTTGACACCGGGCCGCGGTAAAGGTAAAATAAAAGCAGGTGTTGCAAGGTGTTTTTCATCATCGCGCCATTATTTGAGAAAGGGGGTGATTTTAATGCGGATCAACGGCAAAAAAGGTTTTACCTTGATTGAACTTCTGGTTGTCATCGCTATTATCGCCATTCTGGCCGGCATGATTCTTCCGGCATTATCCCGGGCCAGGGAACAGGCCCGGCGGACCACCTGCATCAACAACCTGAAACAACTGGGGATGTCGCTCTTCATGTACGCGCGTGAAAATGATGAGAGGATGCCCAGTGCCGGGGCCTGGTGGGACGAGATAAGCGGGTACCTGGCCGAGGGCAGCTACCTCTGTCCGTCAGCCGTCGGTTCCGATCGGGACAACAACGTGAACTACGGGTACAACGCCAACGCCGCCGGTTACAGCGTCGCCGATGTGGCTGAATCATCATCCTTTGCGATCTTCTTTGACCAGACCGGTTCGACCTTCTCCGGCACTCCGACCGACAGCGGCTTCTTTTACGATATCTGCACCGATCGGCATGACGGGGGGGCCAACTTTTTCTTTGCCGACGGCCATGTAGCCTGGGTCAAAGATCCCCAGAATGCGTCGGCCTCGGTCTTGAAGTTCACCCGGAATTAACATGATTCCGGCCGGGTTGCTTGATTTTGACACCCTCTCCCTGCCCGAGGAGGAGACCGGGGTCCTGGTGATCGGTGGCGGCGTGGCCGGTTTGAGTGCCGCGCTTTCGGCCGCCGGCCGCCGGGGGGTCACCCTGGCCATGAAGAGCGGCCTGCTGGACAGCGCCTCGGAAACGGCGCAGGGAGGGGTGGCCGCCGTTCTGTCGTCAAGCGACTCCTTTGAAAACCACCTCAAGGATACGATTGCTGCCGGCGCCGGCCTGGTTTCGGAGGCGGCGGCCCGGCTCCTGGTGGAGGAGGGGCCGGAATGCATCGCCGAACTCCTGGAATTCGGCGCTTCCTTTAACCGCAAGGGACGGGAGCTGGCCTTCGCCCGGGAGGGCGGCCACTCGGCCGCGCGGATAATTTACGCCGCCGGAGACCGCAGCGGGGCGGAATTGGTCCGTACCCTTTCCTCCCGGGTGCTCCAGACCCGGGAGATCGAGATTCGGGAACGCTACTTTCTGATCGACCTGCTTGCCTCCGGCCACAACGTGGTCGGAGGACTTTTTTATGAACGGGAGAAACGCGCCCTGCTGGTTATTCGGGCCGCCTCCACCATCCTGGCGACCGGCGGCATCGGCCAGCTTTACCAGGAGACCACCAATCCTTCGATTTCCACCGGCGACGGGATGGCGGCCGCCTACCGGGCCGGGGCGGTCCTGACGGACCTTGAATTCATTCAATTTCACCCCACCGTTCTTTACATCGCCGGCGCGCCCCGTTTCCTGATCTCGGAAGCGGTGCGAGGGGAGGGCGCCTACCTGATCAACGACCGCCAGGAAAGATTCATGCCCCATTACCATCCGGCGGCCGACCTGGCGCCGCGCGACGTGGTCACCCGGGCCATCCTTGACCAGATGCGCCGACGCGGCATCGGCAACGTCTACCTGGACTGCCGTCCGGTCGCCTCCATTTTCCGCAAGCGGTTCCCGACCATTTACAATACCGTGTGCCGTTTTCGGATTGACCCGACCCTGGAACCGATTCCGGTCCGGCCGGCCGTTCATTACCACATGGGCGGAGTGAAGTCCGATCTGGAGGCCCGCACCACCCTGAATAACCTTTTTGTCTGCGGCGAGACGGCCGCCACCGGGGTGCACGGTGCCAACCGGCTGGCCAGCAACTCCCTGCTGGAAGCGGTCGTGACGGGACGCGCGGCGGCGGCCCAGGTGCGCGGCATGGCCGTACCGGCTAC
>JAKJFK010000261.1 GCA_022704925.1 candidate division TA06 bacterium
GGGCCGGGGAGTACGCCGTCGGGGGCGTCTTCGAATCGTACCGGGAGATGCTCGCGAAGTGCCCGGAACTGGACCTGGTCACCGTGGGCGTGCCCAACAAGTACCACGCCGAGGTCGCCCGGGCCGCCCTCGAGGCCGGCAAGCACGTCTTCTGCGAGAAACCGCCGGCCCTGAACGCGGCCGAGACGTTGGAAATGAAGGAGGCGGCCGAGCGGCGGGGTCTGGTGCTGATGTTCGATTTCAACAACCGGGCCCGGCCCGAGGCCCAGGCGCTGCTCGATTACATCCGCCGGGGCGAGGTGGGCCGGATCAACTCAGCCCAGGCGACCTGGGTCAGGCGCTGCGGAATCCCGGGCTTCGGAGGCTGGTTTACCCAGAAGGCCCTCTCCGGCGGCGGCCCGGTCATCGACCTGCTGCACATGATCGACCTGGCCCTCTATTTCATGGGCTTTCCGGAGCCGGAATGGGTGCTGGCCCAGACCTTCGACGATTTCATCAACGATAAGGCCTTCAAGGGTCCCTGGGGCATCCCGGACGTGGCCGGAAGCCGGAGCGATGTCGAATCGGCCGCGCACAGCTTCATCCGCTTCAAGAGCGGCCAGGTGCTCTTCTGCCGGAACAGCTGGGCGGAGATGGTCGGCCGCGAGGAAGTTTCGGTGACCTTCCAGGGTTCGCGGGCGGGCGGCATGATCCGGCGCCTCTTCAAGCGGGACGGCCTGGACGACGAACTGAACGCCTCCGACGACTGCGAGCTCTACGGTATGGAGAACGGCCTCCGGGTCAACCGACGGATCGTGGTCGACCCGGATCCGAAGATGGGGCGCGAACGGGCGGTGGTCAATTTCGTCAACACCATTCTGGGCAGCGAGGAGCCTTATTCCAAGCCGGCCGAGGCGGTCATCCTGATGCGGGTGATCGAGGCCATCTACCGGTCGGCGGCCGCGGGCGAACCGGTCCGGATCGCCTGAGGCGGGCGGCCGGCGGCCGCCGGTTTTTCAGTTTTGCCGGAGGCGGTGATGCATAAAGACGGTCGTCCTTACCCACCGAAACGGCTGGCCGGCGGCGGCCGGCGCTCCTTCTCCGGCGCCCGGGCCCCGCAGGTGGCTTTTCCGCTGGGCGGCATCGGCGCCGGCGGCATCTGCCTCAACGCCAGCGGCGCCCTCCAGGATTTTTCGATCCATAACCAGCCGACCCTCTCGGCCCTGCCCGACGGGCTGGCGGCCACCGATGCCGGTTTTGCCCTGCTCCACCTGCCGGGCCGGCGGCCGGTAACCCGGCTGGTCGAGGGACTGCTTCCCCCGGAGCGCGTTTACGACCAGGGGCTCAAGGGGCGCGGCCTGCGCCAGGGCGGCTACGAGGGCCTGCCCCGGTTCGAGGCGTGCCGGTTCCGGGGCGAATTCCCGGTCGCCCGCCTCCGCCTTTCGGATCCCGGCCTGCCGCTGGCGGTGGAACTGACCGGCTGGAGTCCCTTCATACCCCTGGACGACCGCAGCTCCGGCCTCCCCTGCGCTATCCTGGAGTACCGCCTGGTCAACCGTTCCGACCGGCCGGTCCCCTTCGAGTTCTCCTACCATCTCAGCCACCTGGCGCCCGGCCGGGAGCCGGGATCCCGCCACAGCCGCAGCCGGGTTCTGCCCGGCCGCGGGATCTTCTTCTACAACCTCGACCCGGCCAACAGCGAAACCTTCGGCAGCGCCAGCCTGAGCGTGATCGGCCACCGGCCGCTGATCAAGGCCGAGTGGTTCCGGGGTGGCTGGTTTGACGCGGTGGCGGTTCTCTGGCGGGAGGTTTCCGAGGGGGCCTTTCGGGCCAACCAGGCCTCGGACGACCCGGAGGCGACCGGCCGCAACGGCGGTTCGATCATGATGGCCGGCCGGCTCGGGCCGGGCCGGTCGGTGACCTACCCGATCCTGATCACCTGGCATTTTCCCAACGGGCACCTGCGGATCGGCGCCCCGGGCGGGGCCGCGGCCCCGCCCGGGGCGCCGATC
>JAKJFK010000262.1 GCA_022704925.1 candidate division TA06 bacterium
CCCTCGAGAGGATCGAGGCGCGGATCGCCCGGTACGCGGCCACCGGCAGCCCCTGCCCCTGGGAGATCGGGGCGGAGGATCTGGCCGCCGGCCGGCGGTCGGCGCTGGACCGGTTCCGCTCCTTTGGTCCGGCGGCGGTGGCGGCCGCCGGCGCGATTGACGGGATCAATCCCTGCGCCTTCACCACCGTCGTCTTCCTGGTCTCTTACCTGGCCTTCATCGGCCGGCGGCGCCGGGAGATTCTCCTGGCCGGGATCTCCTTCACGCTGGCGGTCTTCCTGACCTACTTCCTGGTCGGCGGCGGCCTCTTCGCCTTCCTGCGCCGGCTGCCGGCCCGCTCCCTGCTCCCGGTTCTGCTGACGGCGGCCGTCGGCGGGCTGGCGCTCGGCCTGGGGGTTTTAAGTTTTCTCGACTTTCTCAAGGCGAGGCGGGGCGACTTCCGGGGGATCGCACTCCAGCTGCCGGAGCCGGTCAAGGGCCGGATCCGGCTGACGATCAGCCGGGAGATGCGCCGCCGGGGCCTTCTCCCGGCGGCCTTTGCGGCCGGCTTCGCGGTTTCGGTCCTGGAACTGGCCTGCACGGGCCAGGTCTACCTGCCGACGATCACCCTGATCGCCGGCCGGGAGGAGATGAGGCGGGCGGGCCTGGCCTACCTGCTGCTCTACAACGCGGCGTTCATCATGCCCCTGGCGGCGGTCTTCCTGGCCGCCTATTTCGGGGCCGCCTCCCAGCGACTGGCCGATTTCGCCCGGCGCCGGGTGGCCGCCGTGAAGTTGCTCACCGCCGTCTTCTTCCTCGTCCTGGGAACGCTGCTGCTGGCCAGCCTCCGGTAGCGGACCCGGCGCCCGGGCCCGGTTTGGCCGGGGCCGTCAGCGGATTTGACTTGCCCGGCCGGCCCATGATACAATTTTTACGCTTCTGGTGATCATAGCGGAAGGGAAACACCCGTTCCCATTTCGAACACGGCCGTTAAGCCTTCCAGCGCCGATGGTACTGCTCCGGCAGCGGAGTGGGAGAGTAGGTCGTCACCAGGGGCATTTTTTTTTGCCCGTCCCCCGGATTTTCAGGACCCTCCCGCCGCCCCCCAGGCGCCGGGGCCGGTTTGCCTCGACGGCCCCGTTAAGATATAATAAGTAGATAAATCAACCCCCTGGTGAAATTTCGTGAAGCCTCTTCTTTCCGCGCTTTTCTGACGGCCGATTGGCGGCACTCGGAATTTCCCCGAACGATCGAATCTTCAGGAGCAAAGGATGGGCAGAATCCGGAATCTTGGTTTCTTCGGTCAGGGCAAGAGCGGCAAAACCAGCCTGGTGGAGGCCCTGCTTTTCAAGGCCGGCTCGATTAACCGCCTGGGCAGCGTCACCGACGGCAATACCACCACGGATTTCGATCCGGAAGAGACCAAGCGCCAGCTGAGCATCAGCCTGGCCCTCGGCCACCTCGACTGGAAGGGGGTCCGGATCAACCTGATCGACACGCCCGGCTACGCCGATTTTGCCGGCGAGGCGGTCTCCGGGGTGTCGGCGGCCGATTTCGCGGTGATCTGCGTGCCGGCCGACAGCGGTCCCTCGGTGGGCACCGACAATGCCTGGAAACTGGCCGCGGCCAGCGGGCTGCCGACTTTTATTTTCGTTACCAAGAGCGAGACCGGCCCCGACGCCGCCGAAGCGATCGCCGGCCGGCTGAGCGAAAAGTGGAAGGTCCGGGTCACGCCCTGGACGAACCGCGAGGCGCTTACCGAGTCGGCGGCCGAGGCCGACGACGCCACCCTGAACAAGTACCTGGAATCGGGCCAGCTGGGCGAGGCGGAGTTTCACACCGGCATCCGCCAGGTCCTGCTGACCCGCGCCCTCGTACCGCTCTTTGTCGGTTCGGCCGCCAAGGGCGAGGGGCTGGAGGCCTTCCTCGATTTCGTCTGCGAGTACCTGCCCGAGTACGAGGAACTTCCGCCGGTCTCCCTGGCGGGCGGCGCCGAGACGAGCCGGCGGC
>JAKJFK010000053.1 GCA_022704925.1 candidate division TA06 bacterium
TCTCCCGCCCCTGCAGACAGTCGGACCCGATAAAGAGGGTCGCGGTCAGGAGGCGCCGCTCCTCCGGCAGGTTGAAGCGGCGGCCGATTGCCTCGCTGATCTCCTTGTTCTCGTTCCGGCTCAAGTCGAACTCCCGGACCACCAGCGCCGGGTGCCTCTTTTCCAGGTATCGGAGCAGGTGGAAGACCCGCCGGCACTCCCGGCAGCCGTACTGGTGGAAGAAGGCCAGGTAAACCGGCGCCGGCCGCGCCGGCGCGCCGCCCCCGGCGGCCGTTGGCGCACTCGCTTCGTCTCCCCTCCCGTCCGGCGGCGGACGATTCTCACCCCCCGGTTTCGGCAAAGAAACCTCCTCCGGCCAGGGGCAGCCGCCCGAATCCCGGTACTTCAGGATAATTTTTTCCAGCCGTTCGGTTACTTCTTTCTCGCCGCCGATAACCTCCCGGCCGATGAAGAGGACCGGCGGGTCGTGGTCGGCATCCCCGTACCGCGCCTCCAACTTCGTCAGGAGCGCGTAATTGGCCGTCTCCTCCAGGTCGAAGTGGCGGGCCTCGATCCGGCAGCCCAGCCGCCCGGCCAGTTCTTTCAGCGCCTCCGGCCGGACCGCCCGGCAATCGCCGCAATCCCTGGAGGCGAAGACCCAGATCCGGACGACGGGCAGGTCGGGTTGTTCCTGAGCGCGGATATCGGCCGCCAGCGGCAGGAGCCAGGCCAGGCCGAAGAGGAGGACGAACCATCCCCTCCCCGGCCGTCGTTTTCTTTCGTCAGGTCTGAAGGCCATCATCCACGCCGTCTCCGGATGCGATTGCCAACCGACGGTTGTAATAAAACCGCTTCGTATTTCCACTAAAAAAACCCGCACCGCCGGCCTATTCCGCCAGACCGTACACCGGCACTTCTATCTTCGGCTGATCGGGGTTGTCAGTACCTGAATTTCCAGCGGCGCGGTAAAAAATCAGGGGGCTTAGCAATAAAAAATCCCACTTCTCGTCAACGCGATTTCGGGACGCTGTTCTTCATGGTTTTATATGGATAACTTGTGTTGGTTATCTTGTCTTCTATAATGGCATTCGGTGGCAGATCAAGGCCGGAAAGCATGAAGAGCGAATCCGGCATGTTTTGTTCCGCGATGAATTCGTTAACCACCATTTCCTCTTTTTTCACCAATCGCTCCTTCCCATTATAAAACTCCAACTCTTGTATCGTTCCTTTTGAAGGAAAACAATATTCCCCATATTTTTTTAATTCCACCTCAAGGATTCTGATCGCCTGACTCTCGGTACGGATGCTCCATTTATACTTGGTCAAGGCAAGCTCCTTGTTTAAATCAAGCCATAATTCAAAAACCACCTCGCGGACCGGATCGTTCTTGTGGGCCGTTCCCCGGTAAACCAAGCAATCTGATCCATTATACGGTTCTTTTCCGACAATTTTAAAATTAAAAGATTTATCCTGAAGTTTTAACAAGGCAAACTCGCCGGCCAGGAAGAAATCTTCGATTCCAGCCAGTTCTCCCCGTGTTTTCAATTTTTCAATCCGCACCTGGTGGATGTCGGACCCAAATCCCGAAGCCGATATTTTCTTCTCCGGCGTGAATATGTATTTATCTGCAATGGAATCATGCTCTGAAAAAACATCACACCTTACCTTATTGCTTGAACGGGCCCAAAAGATGCTCATGGCTCTCGGAGTGGGGTTATCATCTTTGACAACCCTTTTTACTCCGTCAACGCTGACTATATGTGACCAGCGTTGATGTCTAATCAAACGAAAACGGACCGCTATTTTTTTGGAAAATTCGGCGTGGGCGCGTAAAGCCTTGATAACCGTCGGCAAGTCATAATTTTCCGCCGAAAAAATGACGGCTTTGGAGGTGATCAAAAGAACAAACAAACAAAAGAAGACCCCCCAACAGAAAATCTTTCTTTTCTTATTCCACAGTTCGAATCGCCCAGGCATTTTATTCCCCCTCTCGAGAAACGAAGGGCAATCATCCACAGCCTTACCACCGCATTTTTCATCCTTATAGTGTCCTCTCCGATTACGCTTTGTCAAACCAACACCGGGGCCAATCCCGCACTCTCCCTGCCGGGCTCGGCCTCCAACTTGTTTTGCCCATCAGGCCCCGCCGGCCGCCTCTGGTTGTTGCCGGCCGGTCGGCGGCTGGCAATAAAAGCGCCGGCGGAGATATAATTTCCTGACAAGCCAACAAGGAGGCATCATGCTGCGAGTACCGCTGGAAAAACCGAAGCCGGACATCGAGAATTTCATCCGGACCGTCCGCGGCCAGGCCCGGCCGGACCGACCGCCGCTGGTGGAACTCTTCCTCGACCCGGAGGTCATCCGGAACATCTCCACCAATTACCTGGGCCGGCGCTGGCCGGAAAAGGTCGAGACCGAGGCCGAGAAGGAGGCCCTCTGGCGCCTCTGGCTGGAGGTTTACTGGCGGATGGGCTACGACTTCGTCCGGGTCACCGGCGGCCTGGCGTTTTCGCGCAAACTGCGCCGGACCGAGGATACCGCCGGCCTCTCCCGGGGCACGCGCGGCTGGGCCGAGGAAGGGGTCGGGATGATCACCTCCTGGGAGGATTTCGAGCGTTACGAATGGCCGGACCCGGCCAAAGCGGACCTCTGGAATTACGAGTTCGTCGCCTCCATTCTGCCGGAAGGCATGGGCCTGCTGGTCTGCCCCACCTCCGGCTTCCTGGAGGTAACGCTCGACCACCTCTTCGGCTACCAGAACCTGGCCCTGATGCTCTACGACCAGCCCGACCTGGTGGCGGCCGTCTTCCAGAAGGTCGGCGAAACGATCTGCGGCCTTTACGAGCGGCTCCTGGGACTGCCGGGGCTGCGCGGCTTCTTCCAGGGCGACGACATGGGCTTCAAGACCGGCACGATGATCGCGCCGGCCGACCTGCGCCGTTACGTCTTCCCCTGGCACAAGCGGCTGGCCGACCTCGCCCACCGGCACGGACTGGTCTACCTGCTGCACAGCTGCGGCCGGCTGGAAGCGGTGATGGAAGACCTGATCGAAGGGGTGAAAATCGACGGCCGCCACTCCTTCGAGGACGAGGGCAACCCGATGGCGGAGTTCAAGAGAAAGTACGGGGAGCGGACGGCGGTCCTGGGCGGAGTGGATCTCGATAAATTATGCCGGCTGGAGGAGGCGCCGCTGCGCGCCTATGTCCGGAAGATCATCGAAACTGGCCGGCCGGGCGGGCGCTTCTGCCTGGGCTCGGGCAACTCGGTGGCCAATTACGTGCCGCTCCGGAACTACTTCGCCATGGTCGAGGAGGGGTTGAACTTCGCCTCGAGATAATCCCGCAGTATCCGCCGGTGGTCGAAGGCCATCTTCTCCGGCAGCCGGTCCGGCGGGAAAATCGCGATCCCGGCCGCGTCGTCCCGGGCGACCGGCTCGCCCCGGCCCCGGGCGCTGAAGACGGTGGTGATGGTGTGAAAACGCGGGTCGCGGCCCGGCTCGCTGTAGGTGTGAAACTGCCGCAGTTCCTCGAGTTCCAGGCCGGTCTCCTCCATAGCCTCGCGGCGGACGGCCGCCTCCAGGCTCTCCCCCCAATCCACGAAGCCGCCCGGCAGGGCCCAGCCGTAGGGCGGATTCTTGCGCTCGATGAGCACGATCCCGCCGGCGGTCTCGATGACGGCGTCCACGGTCGGGATCGGGTAGCGGCCGAGTTTGCGCTGGATGTAGCCCAGGTGCTCGCCGACCACCTTCTCGAAGGTCCAGAAGGTCGGCGCGTCGAAGAGCACGAAACGGACTTCGCGCAGGCCGGGGACGCCCTCGCAGAGGAAGGCGGCCGTCTCCTCGGCCATGATCCGGGCGGCCCGTTCGGCCGGGAAGCCGCCCACCCCGCAGCCGAGGGCCGGAAAGGCCACGCTCTCCATCCCCTGCTCGCGGACCCGCTTGAGGGCGTTGCGGGCCGCCAGGCGGATGCTCTCCTCGCCGGTCACGAAGTCCATGGCCATGGTGGCCGCGTGGATCACGTACCGGCAGGGCAGGCGGCCGGCGGCGGTCACCACCGCCTCGCCCACCGGCTTGGGACCGAGCCGGACCGCCTCGGCCTCGATTTCGGCGCCGCCCCGCTTGCGGATGGCGCCGGCCACACCGCCGCCCATCCGGAACTGGTTGTTGGCGGCGTTGACGATGGCGGTCACCTCCTGCTCGGTAAGATCGCCCTGGACGACGGTCACCCGGATGCCCTTGATCTCCATGCCCCCCCTCCCCGCTCATGGCAGCAGGCCGATGATCTCGCGGGCCTTCGCCCGGATCGAGTCGTAATCCTCCCGCTGGATGGCCTCCCTGGGGGCCAGGTTGCCGCCCATGCCCACCGCCAGGGCGCCGGCGGCGAACCAGGCCCGGAGGTTCTCCTTCTCGACGCCGCCGGTCGGCACCAGCTTCAAGCCCGGAAAGGGACCCCGGAAGGCCTTGATCAGGTCCGGGCCGCCCAGGGAACCGGGGAAGAGTTTCAAAACCTCGGCGCCCAGGGAGAGGGCCTGGAAGGCCTCGGTCGGTGTGAAGATGCCCGGCATCACCAGCAGGTTCTCCTCCCGGCCGTAGCCGACCACCTCGGGAATCAGGCAGGGGCTGACCAGGAAACGCGCGCCGGCCGCCCGGGCCGCCCGGGCGTCCTTCAGGCTCAGGACGGTGCCGGCGCCCAGCAGGATGTCATCGCGGCCGGCCAGCCGCTCGATGGCCGCCAGCGGGTCGTCCATGGTGTAGGTGATCTCGATCAGGTTCACGCCGCCCTCGACCAGGGCCTCGGCCGTCCGCACCGTCTTCTCGACGGTGTCGCCGCGCAGGACGGCGATCACCCGCCCCTTTTGAATCCGTTCCAGCGTCTCTTTCATGGCCGGACCTCCCTTGATTGTCGGCTTCAATAACCGCCGTCGTAATCGGGCTCGATGTCGGCGGCGATGCTCTCGGAAACGTAAACGTCGGTGCGCAGGGTCTGCAGGATGGACTGGGGAAGCTTCGGCGTCACCGGTCCGTGCAGGCAGAGACGGGTCATCAGCCGCTGCCAGGAGACCCGGCTGCCGCCGACGGTGATGGCGTGCATGTCGAAACGGAAGCGGGCGGCGATGACCTCGGCCGGGCCGATGGTCGCCGCCTGGGGCGGCACCGCGGCCAGGTCGCCGCTCATTCCGAAGGCCGCGTGCAGGGAGTTCTGGGCGATGGTGAAGGGACTCAGGGTCACCAGGCGCGGCCCCATCTTTTTCCAGGCCGCCAGGCCGCCCCGGAACTCCGGCGCGTCGGGCTCGATGAAGGCCAGGTGGCCGGTCCAGCCCGGGCCGCTATAGCAGCAGTCGGCGCCGCCCAGGTCGGCGATCATCTTCCCGTAATCCCGGATGTTGCGGTGGGTCGGCCCCTGGACCTGGCGGCGCGGCGGCCGGAGTTTCGGGTCGAGCCGGCGGTAGAAATTATTAAGCATCGAGTACAGGAAGCCGGCCGGCCAGGTCTCCGGGGCCGTCTCTCCTTTTTCGTTGGCGTACTCGTCCATGTTGAAGGTGTGCAGTTTTTTACAATTGACCCGGTGGCGATTGATCAGGCCGGCCAGTTCCCGGTAGCCGTCCGGCCAGGGCTGGGGCGTGATCAGGATCAGCGGCCGGCCCGCCTCGGCGGCGGTCCGGATGCGCTCGAACATGTCGACCAGCCAGAGGCGGGTGATCTTGGCGTCCGGGACGACCCGGATCCGGAAGTCCGGGTTGGGGTGACGGGTAATCGCGGCGGCCCGGATGCGGCGGCAGCGCTCCAGGACGGCCCGGTCGCGAAAGGGAACGCACCGGGCCGGCTCGTATTGGAATTTCGACATCCGGTTTCCCTCCTCTTACGCAATGCCGGCGGCCGGGGCGCGCTCGTAAACCACCCGGCCGGCCGCGACGGTGCAAATCAAATCCAGCCGGTCGTCGAGAATGACCAGGTCGGCATCCCGGCCGGGGGCGATCTCGCCCTTGTTCAGACCCAGCAGGCGGGCCGGGTTGGTTGAGCAGAGCCGGCTGGCGGCCGCCAGGTCCTGGCCGAAACGGTTGACCGCGGCCCGGAAGGCGTCCAGGGCCGTCAGGGCGCTGCCGGCCAGGACCAGGTCCCGGTCGATCAGCCGCACGCCGGCCTCGCTGCCGCCAATCCGCACCCGCCCCCAGCGGTTGGGAAACAGGTAGTCGCCCGGCGCCAGGCCGGCCCCGCAGTTGCTGTCGGTGATGAAGATCAGTCGGTCCGGACCCTTGCAGCGCAGGGCCTCCCGGACCAGGATCGGCGCCACGTGGGTCCCGTCGGGGATGATCTCGGCCCAGAGGCGCGGCTCGACCAGGAAGTAATCGGCCAGGCCGACCGGCGTGAGGCCCGGCTCCGCCGGGTCCGGCGGCGGCATGACGTTGAAGAGGTGGGTCACCAGCCGGGCGCCGGCCTCCACCGCGGCCGCGGCCGTCTCGAGGCCGGCGTTGGTGTGGCCCAGCGAACAGACGATCCCCCGGCTCGAGAGGCGGCCGATGAGCTCGACGGCGCCCTCCAGCTCGGGGGCAATGTCCCAGACCTTGATCAGGCCGCCACCGGCCTCCAGCAGCGCGTCGGTCAGGCCGGTCGTGATCGGAACCAGGTCGTCGGACCGGCCGCCACCGGTGCGGGTAAGATAGGGCGACTCGAGGCGGAAGCCGACCGCCTGGGGCACCGCCTGGAGGCGGCCGGTCTCCCGGCAATGGCGGCGCAGGGTTTCGAGCAGGTTCTCCGGGGCGTTGAAGAAGGTCGGGCAGAAGGCGGTGACCCCGCGGGCCGCCTCCAGGCGGGCGTACTCGTCCAGGCCGGCGGTCTCGGCCAGCGCGAATTCCAGGCCGTGGGTGTGCAGGTCAACCAGCCCGGGCAGGAGCAGGCCGCCGGCGGCGTCCAGTTCCCGGCCGGACTTCAGGCCGGAACCGATTTCGGCGATCCGGCCGCCGGAGAGGCGCAGGTCGGTTGCGGCCAGGCGGCCGTCGGCCAGCAGGCAGCGGCCGTTCCGGATCGAAAGTTCACCCTTTTCCATTACCGGTCAGCGGCGGCGCCGTTTGCCGCCGCCGCAAGTCCGGCCGGCCTTCCAGTCGGCCCAGACGGTCTCGAACCAGCTTTCGTCGCGGGGCAGCGGCGCCACCTCCTCAAGGGAGGTCGTAAACGCGGGGCCGGAGACCGCCACCCGGAGACGCCGGTCGCCGGGCCGTTCCGGCCGGAAGCAGAGGGAGCGGCCGCCGACCAGTTCAACCCGCCGGGCGCCGGGGACGGCCGCCTCTGCAAGCACCAGCCCGGAGCCGCGGCTGCCGCCGCCGGACTGGAGGTAGGCGTCAATGCTTTTCAGAAAAGCCAGCTGGGTCAGGACGAGGTTGCGGGTCTCCCAGGCGCGGGCCAGGTTCCGGCGGCCGGCGGCGCCCGGCGGGGCCGACTCGAGGCGGCGCCGGTCGGCCTCCGCCTCCCGGCGGGCGGCGCGCACCCGCTCCGGCTCGCGTCGGAAACCGGCCGCGGCGCTCATCCGTTCCTGGATCAGGCGCCGCCAGCGCCCCTGCTCCCGGTCGGAGGCCAGCATCGCCCGGCTGGTCCGGTAAACCTCGCGCAGGGCCGCCTGGAACGGGGCCGCCGGCCGGCGGCCGGCCAGCTCGTCCCGCCGGCCGGCCAGGCAGCGGGCGATCCGGAAGCCGCCCACCTGGCCGCTGTTGAGCGCCGCGCCGCCCGGCCGGGTCACCCCGTGGGTGCCGGCCAGCTCGCCGGCGGCAAAGAGGCCGGCCAGGTCGGTTTCCCAGTCGGCGTTGACCTTCAGGCCGCCGTTGTTGTGCTGGAAGCAGACGGCCGCCTCCAGCGGCTCGCGCAGGTCAATCCCGTGCTCGGCGTAAATCGCGATGCTCTCCGGGTTCATGTGGCGCAGGCGCCGGTAGGGATCGGCCTGCCGGGCGCCGGAACGGTTGAGGTAGTTGAGCGCCTCCGGCGGCAGGGAGTCCAGGTCGAAGGACTCGCCGGGCCGGGCCGGGTTGCGGGTGAAATCGAGGAAGACCCGGCGGCCGGATTCGGTCTCGGCGCCGACGGCCAGGTCAACCAGCGAGGAGCCGAAATTATCCAGCCGGTTGACGTGGAAGGGCCACTGGTATCCCTTGAGAAAGACGGCGCCGGCCAGTTCCGGCAGGGAGCGGTACCAGCCGGCGAGGAAGTCGCGCCGGCGGCCGTCCGGGCCGAGGCTGAAGTAGGCGGGGATCACCTGCTGGTAGGTGCCGGAGAGGTTCCAGCGGAAACGGGTCGAGGCCAGGCCGAACTGGGATTCGCCCAGGTTGACCGCGGCCGCACCCGCTTCGAGCGCCGCCCCGTGCAGGCTGACCTGGCCGGCCGGATAGACCGAAACCGCGTAGAGTTCGCCGGGGCCGCCGGTGGCCAGCACCACCGCGCCGGCCTGGAAGACGGTCAGACCGAGCGCCGGATCGTCCTCGGAGCGGTTTTCGTCCAGGGCGACCAGGCCCAGCACCCGGCGGCCGGCGGTCACCAGCCGGACCGCGGTCAGGCCGTCCAGGACCGGCACGCCCAGGGACTTCAGCCGGAGAAGCTCCTTCTCCACCATGTAACGGGAGGTCTTGGGACCGGCGCTGGTGGCCCGCTGGCGCGGGTCGTGGTCGGTCTTGTAGCCGACGAAGGCGCCGTAGCGGTTGGAGGGGAAAGGCACGCCGATCTCGACCAGGTGGTAGAAGGCCGGCAGCGAGTAGAGGCTTTCGATGTAGGCCAGGCCGCCGTCCATCGCGCCGCCGTCGAAGAGGCTGTGGGCCATCTCCATCGGGCCGTCGAGGGTGTCGCCGAAGTTGCTCAGCTTGTAGTAGGTCTGCTTGTCGGAGCCGGAACGGTAGGAGGTGCCGCCCAGGCGCCGGGTGCTGATGACCGCCACGTCGTCGACCCCGGCCAGGCGGAGCTGCTCGGCGCAGTTGAGGCCGGCGGCGCCGCTGCCGACCACCAGGACCCGGCAGCGGTAAAGCGGCGCCGAACGGCCGGGCTCAAAGTTCAGGCTGCTCTTGGTCATCTCTCATCCTTGCCGCGGACCGGCGGCCGGTCCGATTCAAAGCCGGCGCAGGTGGAAGCCGCCGTCCACGTCGAAGACCTGGCCGGTCGAATAGGGAAAGGCGTCCTGGGCGATGGCCCGGACCGCGGCCGCGACATCCTCCGGCCTGCCCCAGCGCCGGATGGGCAGCAGGCCCCGGTTGTTGATGAGGTCGTCGTAACGGGCCTGCACGGCCTCGGTCATCGGCGTGCGGATGATGCCGGGCCGGATCTCGTAAACGTTGATGCCGTACTCGGCCAGCCGGTCGGCGAAGAGGCGGGTGAGCATGCTCACCCCGGCCTTGGAGAGGCAGTACTCGGGCCGGTTGACCGAGGAGGTGTAGGCGGACATCGAGGAGATGTTGACGATCTTGCCGGCCCCCGCCCCGCCGGCGGCCAGTTCCACCATGAAGCGGGCGGCCGCCTGGGTGAGGAAGAAGGTGCCCCGGAGGTTGATGTTCAGCACCCGGTCGAAACTCTCCTCGCTGGTCTCCAGCAGGTCGCGCCGTTCCCGGGGCGCCACGCCGGCATTGTTGACCAGCAGGTCGAGC
>JAKJFK010000263.1 GCA_022704925.1 candidate division TA06 bacterium
GAGGTCGGTGCTGGGCGCCCTGCTGGACGCCGGCGGCCGCCTGGCCGGTCCGGGCGAATTCACCCGCCGGGCCTTCCTGGCCGGCCGCATCGACCTGGCCCAGGCCGAGGCGGTCCTGGCCGCGGTAAACAGCCGGACCGAGGCCGGCCTGGAGGCGGCCCTGGCCCAGATCAAGGGTGCCTTCAGCGGGAAGCTGTCCGGCCTGGAGCGGGATCTCCTTGACCTGCTGGCCGGGATCGAGGCCGGGATCGAATTCCCGGATGAACTGGAGAATCCGGCTGAACCCCGGGGCCGCTGGCAGGCGGAATTGCGGCGCCTGGCCGAGCGGGCCGGCCGGCTGCGCCGGGCATCCGCCGAAGGACGGATCATGGCGGAAGGAATACGGGTGGTTATCGCGGGCCGGCCGAACGTCGGGAAAAGCAGCCTGTTGAACGCGCTGCTGGAACAGGAACGGGCGATCGTGACCGACGTACCCGGAACCACCCGGGACGAGATTTCCGAGTTGATAACCCTGGCCGGCCTTCCGGTACGATTGACCGATACCGCCGGCATCCGGCCGCCGCGCGACCGGATCGAAAAGGCCGGGGTTCGGCGCAGCCGGGCCCGGGTCAAATCGGCCGACCTGCTCCTGCTGGTCCTGGACCGTAGCCGGCCGCTGGAGGCGGCCGACCGGCGCCTGGTGGCCGGCACGAAGGTCGGGAAGACCCTGCTGGTTCTGAATAAGATCGACCGGCCGGACCGCCTGGGGGCCTTGCCGGGCCGGGCGGCCGGGCTGGAACGGGTTGAGGTTTCGGCCCGAACCGGGGCCGGCCTCGAGGTCCTGAAAGAGCGGGTGGCCGGCTTGATCCGGGAAGGCCGGGTTTCCCCCGATTCCGAGACTCCCGTCTTTCTGGGCGTTTATCAGGAACGGGCCCTTCGCCACGCCTGTGAAGCGCTTTCCGAGGCGGCCGCCGCCCTGACCGACGGGATCCCGCTTGATTTCGTGCTGGCTTCGGTCCGGCGGGCCGCCCGGCACCTGTCTGAAATTTCGGGCCGTCGGGTTGACAAAGAGGTCCTGGACCAGATATTCTCAAGATTCTGCATCGGGAAGTAATTCCGAAAATAAAGGAGGCGTGATGGCAAAGCAGTATCGGGTGGGTGTGATCGGTACCGGCGGGATCGCCCGGGTGCACCTGGGCGGCTGGGGCCGGTTGACGGAGGCCAGAGTGGTGGCCGCGGCCGACATCAACGGGGCGCGCCTGAAGGATTTCGCGGCCGAGTTCGGGATTCCGAAGACCTACGAAGATTACGGGGAGATGCTGAAGTCCGAGGAGCTGGATATCGTGGACATCTGCGCTCCCAACTCGGTCCACTGTCCGGCCGCCCTGGCCGCCTTCAAGCAGGGCCGGCACGTCTATTGCGAAAAGCCGATGGCGCTCAACGCCGGTCAGGTGCGCCGGATGATCGCCGCCTCCGAAGCGGCCGGACGAAAGCTGATGGCCGGTCAGCAGCAGCGTTTTACCACCCAAGCCCGCCTGGTCAAGGAGAAGATCGAACGGGGCGAACTGGGCGAGATCTACTATGTCCGGGCCCAGGCGCTCCGGCGCCGCTACCTGCCGGCCCGGCCCGGTTTCATCAAAAAGTCGCTCTCCGGGGGTGGCCCGCTGGTCGATATCGGCGTCCACATCCTGGATTTAACCCTCTGGCTGATGGGCTTCCCGGCGGTTGCCTCGGTGAGCGGCGTCGCCCAGAAGCGGCTGGCCGGCCGGGAGGATATCCGGGGCGAGTGGGGTGAATGGGACCGCAAGGCTTATGACGTGGAGGACTTCGCCGTCGGCCAGGTACGCTTCAAAAACGGCGGCGTGCTTACCCTGGAGTGCAGCTTCCTGCTGAACATGAAGGAGCGTGAGATCTTCGGGGCCAGCCTCTTCGGGACCGAAGCCGGCGTCACCTTCCCGCCCGTGGAGATGTACCGCGAGGAGAAGGGAGAGCATCTTTCCAT
>JAKJFK010000054.1 GCA_022704925.1 candidate division TA06 bacterium
GATCGTGATACCCCGGCCGATTCCGCCGGGGCCCTTCCCGCCCCCGATACCCCGGCCGATCCCGCCGGAGCCGCCCTTCCCGCTCGAGGTCCGGTACCACCGGGTCGAGGTGACCATCTCCGACCAGGCGGCGGTGACCCGGATTGACCAGGAGTTCTTCAACCCGGGCTCAAGCCGGCTGGAAGGCATCTATCTCTTTCCGCTGCCGGAGGGCGCGGTCATCCGGGACTTCGCCCTGGAGATCGACGGCAAGCCGGCGGCGGCCGAGCTGCTTGACGCCGAGAAGGCCCGCCGGATTTACGAGGACATCGTCCGCCGCTCGCGCGACCCGGCCCTGCTGGAGTACTCCGGCCAGGGCGCCTTCCGGGTGCGCGTTTTCCCGATCGAGCCCCGCTCGCCCAAGCGCATCAAGCTCTCCTACGCCCAGCCGCTCCGGTCCGAGTCGGGCCTGGTCGGTTACACCTACCCGCTGAATACCGAAAAATTCTCGGCCCGCCCCCTCGAAGAGGTGGTGGTAAGGGTGAGCATCAAGTCGGCCGGACGCATCAAGAGCGTCTATTCGCCCAGCCACCCGGTCGAGGTGCGCCGCCGCGGCGACCACCAGGCCGAGGTCGTCTTCGAGGCCCGGCAGGTCAGGCCGGACAAGGACTTCACCCTCTTTTACGACACCGATTCCGGCCCCTTCGGCGTCTCTCTGGCCGCCTACCGGCCGGACCGGGAGGCCGGCTTCTTCATGCTCACGGCCGCGCCGGCGGTGGAGGCCGGAGCCACCGCGGTCCTGCCCAAGGACGTGGTCTTTGTGCTCGATACCTCAGGCAGCATGGCCGGCAAGAAACTGGACCAGGCGCGCCGGGCCCTCAATTACTGCCTGGAACGCCTGAACCGCGCAGACCGCTTCGAACTCGTCCGCTTCGCCACCGAGGCGGAGCCGCTCTTCAACCGCCTGGCCGGGGCCGAGCCGAAGGAGCGCGACCGGGCCCGGGAGTCGGTGGCCGGGCTCAAGGCCCGCGGCGGGACGAATATCGAGGAGGCACTCGCCCGGGCGCTCCGGGTCTTCGACGGCAACCGGGAACGGCCGCAGATGGTGGTCTTCATCACCGACGGCCAGCCGACCGTGGGCGCCCTGGACGAGGAGAGCATCCTGCGAGTGGTCAAGCCGTCGGCGGCCGCGGTCCGGGTCTTCACCTTCGGGGTCGGCGACGACCTGAACACCCGCCTGCTGGACCGGATCACCGAGGCCACCCGGGCCAGCCGGACTTATGTCCGGACCGACGAGGACCTGGAGGTCAAACTGACCGGCTTCTTCGACAAGGTCGAGGCGCCGGTGCTGGTCAACCCCCGGATCGAGTTCCGCGGCGTCAGCGTCTCCGAACTCTGCCCGCGCGAACTGCCCGACATCTTCCGGGGCAGCCAGCTGCTGATCTTCGGCCGCTACCGGGGCGAGGGCGAGGCGACACTGACCCTGGAGGGAACGGTCGAAGGCCGCCGCCGGAGTTACGAGTACCGGGTCAATTTCCCGGAGCGGACGACCGAGCACGATTTCATCGCGCCGCTCTGGGCGGCCCAGCGGATCGGCCAGCTGCTTGACCAGATCCGTCTTGCCGGTGAGTCGTCGGAGTTGAAGGATGAGATCGTCGAACTGGCCCGGACCTACGGCATCGTCACCCCCTACACCAGCTACCTGGTGGTCGAGGAGGAGGCGAAACGCCTGGCCGACAACCGGATGCGCCCCGAGGAGCAGACCCTGGGCCGGGTGGCGGCCGCCAGTCCGTCCCTGGCGGCTTCGGTCCGCGGTGATTATGATTCCGGGCTGAACGCCGGCAGCGGCGGCCGCAGCGTGACCGCCAGCCGGGAGGTTGAGGCGTTGAAGCAGGCCGGCAACCAGGCGGAGATTATGCAGGGTCAGGCGCGCCTTAATTACAAGGACGCCGCCGGCCGGGAACTCAACCTGGCCAGCCAGGTCCGCAACATCCAGGGGCGGGCGGTCTACCAGACCGGCGAGTTCTGGGTCGACTCCCGGGTCCAGGCGGCCGCCGGCCGGCCGGTGCAGCGGATCCAGTTCGCCGGGCCGGATTACTTCCGGCTGCTGGCCGAGAAGCCGGCCAGCGCCCAGTTTCTGGCCCTGGGGCGGAATGTGCGTTTCGTGCTGGAAAACGAGACCTACGAAATTTACGAATGAGGGGGGAGTAATCCCGGGAGGCCGCCGCCGGTCCGTCCGGCCGCGGCTTTCCTATTTGAAGAGGGAGGCGGTCATGCGCAGGTTCTTGATGGCGGTTGGACTGCTGCTGTTGCTGGGGCCGGCGGTTTCGTTCGCGGCCGATCCGGTTCCGGCCCAGGTCAAGGGGGCCGAGGTGGTGCTGCCGGTCGAGGAGTTCGGCAGGCTGGTCGGGGACGCCCGGCTGTCGCTGCCCTGGAAGGAGTTCCAGAAGTTCCTGGTCACCGAGGCCGGGATGGGCCGGTTCAAAATCCCCTGGGAGTTCTTCCTGAAGTTCCTCGATACCGGGGACGTGAAGCCGGCCCCGAAGCCGCCGGCCGATTACCTGCTCTCCGGCCTCTACTATACCGGCCGGCCCGAGAAGAACGTGATCAACCTGAAACTCTCGGGCGAGCTGACGGTCTTGAAGGAGGCCGACCAGGGCTGGACGATAGTCAAGCTCTGGCCGACCAACTCGGCCTTCCTCACCCTGCTCACCCTGAACGGCCAGGCGGCCCGCGTCATGGTCGCCGACAACACCTACCAGCTGCTGGTGAACGCGCCCGGCACCTACAAGATCGAGGGGGAACTTCAGCTCCGGCTCGCCGGGGATAATCTGCGCTTCACCCCGCCGCCCAACACCGCTTCGGTCATGCGCCTGGCCCTGCCGGGCGATTACGACGTCTCGAGTTCGGGCGTGGTGAAGATCGTTACCCGGAGCGCGGAGGTAACCGCCGTCGAGGTCACCTTCCCGCCCTTCGGATCGGTGGACGCCGCCTGGGGTCCGGCCCTGCGCGAGCCGACCGAGGCCCGCCTCCTGGCCAGCGCCAACCTGGCCTGGAACCTGCAGCCGGACCTGGTGCGGACTAACTTTTCGGTCCGCTACGAGATTCTCTACCAGGCGGTGAAGACGCTCGCGGTAAAGCTGCCGGCCGGGGTCCGGGTCAACAGCGTCGAGGGAAACTTCATCGACTGGAAGGAGAAGAACGGCCTGGTCGAAGTGGAATTGAAGCCGCAGACCAAGGGTTCGGTCAACCTGTCGGTCAATTACGAGCAGGACCTGAAGGCCGGCCAGGATGAGATCGAGCTGGTCAGCCCGGAGGTGCCCGGCGTGGAGCGGACCGCCGGTTTCGCCACTCTCTCCAGCCCGGCCAACCTGGAGGTGAAGCTGGCCGGCCAGGAGGGACTGGTCCTGGTTGACCCGCGCGAGGCCGGCGCGGCCGGGACCGCTGTCATGAGTTTCCGGTACAACCGGCTGCCCGGCCGGGCCCGGCTGCAGCTGCTGCGCCACGAGGAGGTGGCGGTCCTGGAGGCCACCGCCGACTCGGCCAACGCCATCTCGGCGGTCACCTTCGACGGCCAGAGCGTCAACCGGGTCATCTACAACGTCCGGAACAACGTCAAGCCCTTTCTCCGCCTGAAACTGCCCCAGGGGGCCCGGCTCTGGAGCGCCCACGTCGGCGACAGCCCGGTCAAGCCCCTGGCCGGCCAGGCGGGAGAAATCCTGCTGCCGATCCTGAGGCCGGGCGCCCGGAATACCGAGTTTCCGGTCGAGGTCATCTACTACCTGGAGCGGCCGGCTTTCGGACGCAGCGGCGACCTGGAACTGAACCTGCCCCTGGCCGACATCCCGGTGATGCAGTTCATGTACTCGCTCTACCTGCCCGAAAAATTGAAGTTCGAGAGTTTCGGCGGCAGCCTGGAGAAGGTGGTCTCCTTCACCCCGATCGTGCTGGAGGATTCCGGCGCCGCCGGATCGGAAGGAAAAGAAATAACCCGCCGGAACCGGTTGCAGGACCGCTACCTGGCCCAGCAGCGGGCGCTGGAGTCCAACGTCGCCTTTTCCGACGGATTGATGAGCCGTGAAGAAATGATGGGGGTGAAGCCCTCGGCAAGGAGCGGCAAGGGTGACAGCCCGGCCGAATCGGCGGCCGGGGGCGCCGGCGCGATCTCCGGCGGCCTGCTGCCCCTGCGCATCTACATCCCGACCACCGGCCAGCTGCTGCGCTTCGAGAAGCGGCTGGTTATCGAGCAGGATTTGACGGTGCGGGCGAAGTATAAGCAGTCGGGCCGGTAGGCGGTCTCAGCCGGCGCAGAAAGGGGCGGCGGCGGTCAGGACGCGCTCCGGGGTGATCTTCTCCCAGCAGGCGAAATCGCGGGGGCAGGTCTCCTGCAGGCAGGGACTGCACTCCAGGCCGGAGGCGACGATGGCG
Organism: candidate division TA06 bacterium; assembly: GCA_022704925.1. GTDB lineage: Bacteria > Ratteibacteria > UBA8468 > MWAK01 > MWAK01 > MWAK01. The sequence continues at coordinate 4,408 of JAKJFK010000054.1, forward strand.
AAGGGGACCCCGTAGGGTCCGTAGCGGCGCCAGTCGCCCGGTCCGAAGAGGACCACCTGGGGACAGCCGGCGGCGCTGGCCAGGTGGACGGTGCCGGTGTCGTTGGAGACCAGGCAGCGGGCCGCGGCCAGGAGGGCGGCCAGCTGGCGGACGCTGGTAGCGCCGGCCAGGTTGACGGGGCGGGCCTGCCGGACCGACTTCTCGACCGCGGCGGCCAGGCCGGTTTCGTTGCGGTCGCCCACCAGGACCGCCGGCAGTTTCCATTTCTCCCAGGCCAGATCGGCCAGGGCGGCGAACTTCTCCGGCGGCCAGCGCTTCTTCTCCCAGCGGCCGCCCGGGTTGAGGATGATGAAGCCCTTTTCGGACAGGCCGCGGGCGGCCAGGGTCTCCTTCAACCAGGCCGCTTCGGACCGGAGCGCCGGGAAGTCGAAGGCGGCCGCCGGCGGGACCGGCAGGAAGTAGCCGAGCAGGCGCCGCCAGCGGTCGGTTTCATGTTCGCCCGGCCGGGGCCGCCCCTGGCGCAGCAGGAAGAGGGCCCGGCGCCGGCCGCCGGCCAGCAGGCCCAGGAGCGAGCAGCGGAAGTCGAAGAGGTAGTCGGCCGGCCGCTGGCGCAGCTCCTTCAGGAAGGCTATCTTCTCCTCACGAGGCGCCTGCTTCTGCCAGTAGAGGATCCGCTCGAAGTAGGGATGCCCTTCGAAGAAGCCGGCCGAGCGGCGGTCGGTGACGATCTCCAGCCGGGCGAGTGGAAAGTTCTCGCGCAGGACCCGGTAGGCGGGCGAGAGGATCAGGTTGTCGCCCAGGCAGCTGGTCCCGATGACCCGCACCTGCGTTTCGGCCAGGCGTCGGACCACCGCCGCGGCCGCCCGCTCCGTCTCGGCCAGCAGGCGGGGCCGGAAACCCGTAAGCACCTTCTCCAGCCTTTCCGCTTCCAGATCCTCCAGGCCGACGATTCTCAGGTGGCCGGCGGTTTCCATCGACTCCAGGGTGCGGTCGAAGACCAGCCGGCCCGGCCGGCGCCGGCCGACGCGCAGGGCCAGGGTGGGCCGGTTCGAGGCGGCCGCCTCGGAGAGCATGTTGATGCTGTCCTCGGTGGCCAGGACCAGGTCGGCTTCCGCCAGGAACTCCCGGACCGGGTTGGCCCGGCTGGCGTGGTAGCCGACTACCTGCGCCTCCGGGCCGGCTTCGGCCAGGAGGGCGGCCAGTTTTTTTTCGCTCTCCGGGTCGGTACGGCGGCTGGTGGTGAGCAGAATCCGGTAGCGGCCGGTCCGCGCCAGTTCCAGGAGGCGGCGGCCCAGTTCCCCGGCGTACTGAGTATCCAGCCGGTAGTTGCGGTCGTCGCCGCCGATCAGGCAGGCCAGGGTGCGGCGCCCGTCCGGGGCCGGCGGCCGGGCCGGTTGGGGTCGGACGCGGTTGACGGCGCCCCGGGTGACCAGGGCGTTTTTCGGCGGTCGGGCCAGGCCGCGGCGCCAGAGGTCGTGTTCCGGAATGACCAGCAGGTCGAAGCGGCCGGCCGGCAGAAAGTCGGGATAGAGGACCTGGACGGACAGGGCCAGCCGGCTGCGGGCCAGCAGGAGGTTGACCGGCGCCAGGCGGCCGCCGGCGGAGATGACCGCCTGGGGTCCGGGATAACCGGAAGGAATTTCGAGCCCGGCCAGCCGGCTCAGCAGGAAGCGGCAGGCGGACAGGGAGAGCCGGGGCGAAAGGTTGGCGGCCAGCAGCAGGAGCGCCCGGCGGAGCGTCGAGAGGTCCCCGACCCGGATTACTTCGGGGGCGGCCTCCGGGAGCGATTCGGCGATGCCGAGCGCCTGGTTGAGGTTGCCCCGGTTGCCGTCGTCCAGGACCAGGCTTCTCATCTTCGGCTCAGCCGACCGTGTCGAGGGCGGCCTGGAAGACGGCGCCGATCTTCTCCAGCTGGACCGGCTCCATCCGGACGTTGATGGGCAGGACGATCGCCCGGTCGAGCAGCGCTTCGGTCTTCGGATAGCTGCCGCCGGCCAGTTCCCGGTTGACCTCGAAGTGCCAGTAGTTCAGGACGGCCGGGGCGACGCCACCTTTGGCCATCTCCTTCCGGACCGCCTCGGCGCGCGTTCCGTCGGGGGCCAGCACCGCCAGGAAGGTGGCATTGTCGTGCGGGTCGGCCAGCCGCCGGAAGCTGAAACCCTCCGGCAGTTTCAATCCGTTCTTGATCCGGTTCTTGTTGCGGTGCAGGTTCTCCAGCATGTCCGGCAGCTTCTGGAGCTGGGCCAGGCCGATCGCGGCGTGGATTTCCGAAATCCGGTAATTGAAGCCGGCGCCCTCTTTCGGCTCCCGGCCGCGCGGCAGGCTGAGGTTGTGGATGTGGCCGTGATCGTGGTAGCGGTCGGCCCGGCGGTAGAATTCCGGGTCTTTGGTCACCACCAGGCCCCCTTCGCAGCAGGTGAGCAGTTTCACCGAGTCGAAGCTGAAGGTGCCCATTTCGGCCAGGGTGCCGACCGCCTGGCCGCCGTAGCGGGCGCCGACCGCCTGGCAGGCGTCCTCGAGCACGAATAGTTTGCGGCCGCGGGCGAAGGCCAGGATTTCCTTCATCTCGGCCGCCGCGCCCAGCATGTGGACCGGGATGATCCCGACCGTGCGGGGGGTTACCAGCGCCTCCAGGGCGGCCGGGTCAAGGTTCAGGGTGTCGTTGATCTCGGCCAGCACCGGTTTGGCGCCGGCGTCCAGCACCGCCTCCAGGGTGGCGATGAAGGTGTAGGCCGGCACGATGACCTCGTCGCCCGGCTTGACGCCCAGGGCGGCCAGGGCGCAGCGCAGGGCGGCCGTCCCGGAGGAGACGGCCAGGCTGTACCGGGAGCCCAGGTACTGGTTGAAGGCGGTTTCGAACCGGTAGCAGTAGGACTGCTGGTAGTTGGTGTCGTTGTAGGTGTACCGGTAGATCATGCGGCGCCGGATGATATCCAGCACCAGCTCCTCTTCACGCTGATCGAAGACCTCGATTCCAGGCATGGTTTTTTTTGGTTGGCGTTAAAGGATATAGTTTAGCGCCCCGAGCAGGTCGGGGGCGGTGTGATCGGGTGGGACCGGCCAGTCGCGGGCGTCGCCGGCCAGCAGGGTGTGTCCGCTCAGGACCAGGATGGTGACCAGGCCGGCCCGCCGGCCGGTTTCGATGTCGGTCCGCCGGTCGCCCACCAGGTAGGCCCGGCTCCGTTCCAGGTCGAGGTTCAGTTCGCGCACGGCCTGGTCGATCAGGCCGGTGCCGGGCTTGCGGCAGGCGCAGCCCTCGTCCGGCCGGTGCGGGCAGTAGTAGGAGGCGGTGATTTCACCGCCGGAATCGGATACGGCCGTCTTGAAGCGCCGGTCGATCTCCTCGAGGTCTTCGGCGGCGTAGATTCCGCGGTTGATGCCGGATTGGTTGGATACCACCACGACTTTCGCTCCGGCCTGTTTCAGGAGCCGAAGCGCCTCCCGGGCGCCGGGCAGGAACCGGAATTCCGTCCAGTTGGTGACGAAATCCGCCGGAGGATCCTGGTTGATGACGCCGTCCCGATCAAGGAAGACGATTAACGCTTCGTCCACTGGAATCCGCGCCGGGCGCTCTTGCGACCGTACTTCTTCCGTTCCTTCATCCGCGGATCGCGGGTCAACAGGTCTGCGTGGCGCAGGGTGGCCTTGAGTTCGCCGTTGATCTTGACCAGGGCGCGGCTGATGGCCAGCCGGACCGCCTGGGCCTGGCCGATCTTCCCGCCGCCGCGGGCCAGGGCCTGCACGTCGTACCGGTCAACCGCTTCCGCGGCCACCAGTGGCCGTTTGAGGTCGTCCTGGACGAACTTGTCGGGGAAATAGGTTTCCAGGGGCAGGTCGTTGACCAGGATCTTGCCGGTCCCTTCGAAGAAACGGACCATGGCCTTGCTGGTCTTGCGCCCGCCGCTGGCCGAAGCGATTAAATTAGCCATAGACCTAATAGAATACTACAAGCGGGCATCAAAAGTCAAACCAAAGGCAGGCAGCGCCATTCTTCTTGTTAAAAAATCCCTTTTTCGGTTATCATATTTAGATAATGGAGCTCAGGGAGAAGTGCGGGGTCTTCGGGATTTACGGGCACAAATCGGCCGCCGAAATGGCCTTCCTGGGCCTTTACGCCCTGCAGCACCGGGGGCAGGAGAGCGCCGGCATCGCCGCCTCCGACGGCCGCGAGATCCGGGCCCACCTGGGCATGGGCGAAGCGGCCCAGGTCTTCACCCCGGAGGCGCTCGAAAAGCTGACCGGCCACCTGGCCATCGGCCATAACCGCTACTCCACCACCGGCGGCTCCAACCTCCGCAACGCTCAGCCCTTCCTCGCCCAGTATTACGACGGGATGCTGGGCGTTTGCCACAACGGCAACATCACCAACACCGGCCGCCTGCGCCGGAAGCTCGAACGGCAGGGGGCCCTCTTCCACTCCACCACCGACAGCGAACTTATCCTGCACCTGATCAGCCACAGCCGGAACAAGGCGTTTCCCGATAACATCGTCGAGGCACTCGGCCAGCTGGAAGGAGCCTACTGCCTGACGCTGATCACCCGCGACCGGGTGATCGCCGCCCGCGATCCGCACGGCTTCCGCCCCCTCTGCCTGGGCCGCCTCAACGACGGCTGGGTGGCGGCCTCGGAGACCTCGGCCCTCGACATCCTGGAGGCCGAGTACCAGCGCGACGTGGAGCCGGGCGAAATCGTCATCCTCGGCCCGGACGGGCTCGAATCGCTCCGGCCCTTCCCGGCCCGCAAGCGTGCCTTCTGCATCTTCGAGTACATCTACTTCGCCCGGCCCGACAGCCGGATCTTCGGCCACGGCGTCTACCAGGTGCGCAAGCGCCTGGGCGAACGGCTGGCCGTCGAGGCGCCGGCGCAGGGCGATTTCGCGATGCCGGTGCCCGACTCCGGCACCTGCGCCGCCCTAGGCTTCAGCCAGAAGGCCGGCCTGCCCTTCGAGATGGCCTTCGTCCGCAACCACTACGTCGGCCGGACCTTCATCCAGCCGGTCCAGCGGGTGCGCGACCTGAACGTCAAGATCAAGCTCAACCCGGTCCGCGAACTGATCGAGAAGCGGCGGCTGGTCCTGATCGAGGACTCGATCGTCCGCGGCACCACCAGCCGGGGCCGGGTCCGGACCCTGCGCAACTTCGGGGCCCGGGAGATCCACATGCGCATCAGCT
>JAKJFK010000264.1 GCA_022704925.1 candidate division TA06 bacterium
GCGGACGCGGCCGCCGATCGGCGAGGCGTCGAGGATTCCGGCGGTCCGGGCGATCCGCTCCGGGACCAGCAGGGGTTCGCCGCCGTAGAAGCAGACCGTCACCGCCTTCTCCGGGTGAAGACCGGCCAGCCGGACCACCGCCGCGCCATCCCGTTCCGGCTCCATGTCCGGCTGGGTGGTCAGCCGGTGGCGCGGTTCTTTGGAGTTGTGGGTGACCGCGGCGTTGATGCAGCCCTTGCAGCGGGCGTAGCAGCGGCCGGTCACGCCCAGGTGAATGAAGAGCGGATCGGCCTCGCGGTAACCGGCCTCCCGGCGTCGGCGACCGGAAGCAAGGCGCACCGCCCCCGGCCGGGAGAGATCCCCGAAGGCCGGGTGACGGACCGCCGTCGCGGACCGGACGGCCGCCAGGCGGCGGGCATCGGAAAGTCGAGGAAATAAATCCATGCGCTCAATCTCCGGTTTGCGAAACCGGCCGGCCCGGGAAATCCAGGCGCGACAGCCGGTCAACCAGCTCGGCCGCGGCGTCGGTCTCGTCCAGCTTCGGACCGCGGCCAGGGGCCTGGCGGAAAGAATAAACCGTGTGGCCAAGGTATCGGCCCCGGCCGTCCAGTTCCACCCAGAGCAGGGGCGCCAGCCCGGCCGCCCCGTCCAGGCCGAAATCGCCGGTGGTGCAGAAGTTGCCCAGGCTGTAAGCGATCAGCCGGCCCCGGTAAACCTCCAGGGCGCGCGGCACGTGCGGCCCGTGCATCAGAACCAGATCGGCGCCCGCCTCGACCGCGCCCCGGCCGAAGGCGGCCAGGTCTCCGCGCGCCTCGCCCAGGTAGTACTCCGGTCGGAAAGGCAGGCGCAGGGCCGCCGGTCCCTCGGCGCCGCCGTGCGCCGAGACGATCACGATGTCGTAATCCCGGTCCAGTCTCCGGATTTCGCTCCAGGGAACCTCCGGCCGCAGTATCGAACGCTCCCCGCCCCCGTAGTAATAGGCGGCCACCGCCACCCGCCGGCCCCGGACGCGGAAGGCGGCCAGCTGCCCCTCGGCGTCGGCGTAACCGATGCCGGCTTTCTCCAGGGCGGCCCGGGTGGCCTCGTACCCGGCCGGCCCGAAATCGCGGACGTGGTTGTTGGCCAGGGAGAAAACGTCGAAGCCGGCCGCGGCCAGCCGCGGCGCGTAGCGGGGCGGAATGCGGAAGGCGTGCCAGCCGGCCCGATTCAGGGGCTTGAGGCAGGCGCCGCCTTCGCAGACCGGACCCTCGAGGTTGCCGAAGGCCAGGTCGGCGGCGGCCAGGTACCCGGCCGCGTCGTCGAAGAGGCCGCGGCCGTCATCCGGGGGCAGCCGGCCGGCCGGGAAGTCGGTGGCCGGCATCAGGTCGCCCACGGCCGCGACGCTGATCCGCGCCGGCCGATCCGGCTCCGGCCGGCCGAAGAAGCCCCGGCCCAGCAGGCCCAGGACCGCCAGGCAGCCAGCCCCGCCGATCAGCAGCCATGATCTTCTCATGAGAACGGTCATCAAGAAATGCCGGTCAACCGGTATTACTTATCACCCTATAGGATAACACCGGGGGCCGGCGGCCGCCAAAACGGGCTGACGATAAAAGCCGCCAGGTGTTACAATCTATCCTGATGATCGACACCAACCTGTCCCCCGACGGAAAGAAGCCCGGGGGCTCCCGGCTCTTCCTGGACCTGGAGACGACCGGCCTGGACCCGCGAACGGACGCCATCCTGGAGATCGGCGCTCTGCGCGTCGAATCCGGAATCGAGACCGCCGGCCTCGAGCTGCTGGTGCGGCCGGGACGGCCGGTGCCCGAGTTCATCACCCGCCTCACCGGCATCGACGACGAGATGATCCGGGAGCGCGGCGTCGATCTGGCCGAGGCCCTGGCCCGGCTGGCGCCCCTGCTGGAAGGGGCGGTGGTGGTCGGCCACAACATCGATTTCGACCTGCGCTTCCTGAAGACGGCCGGGCTGGCCGCCGACGGTCC
>JAKJFK010000265.1 GCA_022704925.1 candidate division TA06 bacterium
CCGACCGCGAACCCGACCCGCCAGCCGGTCATGTTGAAGGTCTTGGAGAAGGAGTGGAACTCGATCCCGACTTCCCGCCCGCCCGGAAATTCGAGGATGCTTTTGGGCCTTTCGCCGTAGTATATCTCGGAGTAGGCGGCGTCGGAGGCCAGGATGATGTTGTACCTGGCCGCCAGCGCGATTGCCTCCTTCCAAAAGCGGTCCGGGGCGGCGGCGCCGGTGGGGTTGTTCGGGTAGTTGAGAAAGATGATCCGGGCCCGGTTCAGCACCGCGGGCGGTATCCGGTCGAGGTCCGGCAGGTAGCCGTTGGATGCCTCCAGGGGCATGAAGTGGGGCGTGGCGCCGGCCAGGATGGTGGCGTTGGCGTAAACGGGATAGCCCGGTTCGGGCACCAGGCAGATATCGTCCCGGTCCAGGAAGGCGAAGGGCAGGTGGCCGATTCCCTCCTTGGAGCCGATCAGGAAAAGGACCTCGCCAGCCGGATCCAGCTCAACCCCGAAGCGCCCCCGGAACCAGGCGGCGATTGCCTCTCGGAAGACCGGCTTTCCGCGGCCGAGCGGGTAACGATGGCCGGCCGGGTTGGCAACCGATTCCTGCATTTTGCCGACCACGAAATCCGGGGTGGGCGTGTCCGGGTCGCCGATTCCGAAATCGATGATGTCGACTCCGGCCTGGCGCAGCTCGGCCTTGCGGCGGTCGATTTCAATGAAGAGATAAGGCGGCAGCCGGTTAAGACGCTCGTTGAACCTGATGTCCATGTTTCTTTCCGGTTGGCGGTGGGGTGGTTCCGTTTGAATGCTTTGCCCGATCCGCTTCAGATACCGAGTACTTCGGCCATGGAGTAGAAGCCGGGCTTCCGGTCGACCAGGAAAAGCGCCGCCCGGATGGCCCCGGTGGCGAAGGTCTGGCGGGAGGTGGCCCGGTGGTGCAGTTCCAGGCGTTCCCCGGCGGCGCCGAAGATGACCGTGTGTTCGCCGACCACGTCGGCGACCCGGATGGCATGGATACCGATCTCGCCGTCCGGGCGAGGGCCGCACCGGCCGCTGCGGCCATAGACGGCCGCGGTCTTGAGATCCTGATTGCGGTCGGCGGCCACGATTTCGGCCAGCCGGAGGGCGGTGCCGCTGGGCGCGTCCACTTTTCGGTCGTGGTGCGCCTCGACGATCTCGACCTGGTAGTCCTTAAGCCGGCTGGCCGCCTCGGCGGTCAGCCGAAAAAGGAGATTCACGCCCGGGCTCATGTTCGGGGAGGCGAGGAGGGCGATTTCCCGTCCCGCCGCCCGGATCGTCTCCATCTCCTCCGGGGATAAGCCGGTGGTCCCGATGACGATCGGCCGGCCGGCCTTTTTGGCCGCCGCCAGGTGTTCCAGGGTGGCCGCCGGTGTGGTGAAGTCAATCAGGACGGCCGCCTTTTGGAGGGCGCCGGCCAGGTCGTCGGTAATCAAAATGTCCGGCCCGACCGGCCGGCCCAGGTCCGGGTGGCCGGATCTCTCCAGGGCGGCGGCCAGGCAGGCCCGCGGGTGCTCCTTCAGCAGGCCGATGATAACCTGGCCCATGCGGCCGGCGGCTCCGGCCACGGCGATACCGATTCTTTGCTCAGACATGAACAGGCATAATTTTACTCCAGAAAAACCACTTTCGTCAAAGTTGCGGATCGGCTATAATAAACAATTGAACCTTCCGGCACGCCTTTTAACCTGGAGAGAAAAGTGGCTGCGGATATTGCGAACCGGCTGTCCGATTTCTTGAGCGCGGGCCGGGTTCTCCTGGCCGACGGGGCCATGGGGACCCGCCTGTCCGAGCTGGGGTTGCCGCCCGGGCAGGCTCCGGAGAGCTGGAACCTTCTCAATCCGGCGGCCATTGGCCAGGTGCACCGGGATTATTTGGCGGCCGGGGTCCGGGTCCTGCTGACCAACACCTTTGGGGCCAACCCCTTCAAGCTGGAACGTTACGGACTTTCGGACCGGCTCGAAG
>JAKJFK010000266.1 GCA_022704925.1 candidate division TA06 bacterium
GCCCGCCGCGCCTGACGCTCTGCCTTTCAACCCAGTTCGGCTGCCGTTTCGGCTGTGTCTTCTGCGCCAGCGGCCGGATCGGTTTCAAGCGAAACCTGACCCCCTCGGAAATCGTCGGACAGGTACTCCAGGTACAGTTCCGGGAGAAGCGGCCGGTGACCAACCTGGTCTTCATGGGCATGGGTGAGCCCTTCGACAATTACGAGAATCTGACCGCCGCCATCCGGATCCTGAATCATCCGCACGGCCTGAATATAGGCGCCCGGAAGCTGACCGTCTCCACCTGCGGCCTGGTCCCGCAGATCGAGGCCTTCCGGGAGCTCGGCCTCCAGGTCGAATTATCAATCTCCCTCCACGCCGCCGATGAGGAACTGCGAAGCCGCCTGATGCCGGTGAACCGCCGTTACCCGCTCGCCGAGCTGCTGCCGGCCGCGGCCCGCTACACCAGAGAGACCGGCCGCCAGCTGACCCTCGAGTACCTGCTGATGGCCGGGGTCAACGACGGACCGGAGGCGGCCCGGCAGCTGGCCGAGACGGCCCGGCGGCTGGGGGCCAAGGTCAATCTCATCAACTTCAACCCGGTCCCTGGCCTGCCCTTCAAGCCGGCGCCGGAACCGGCGGCGGCCGCCTTTCAGAAGGGGCTCCGGGCCGCCGGGGTAAACGTCACCCGGCGCCGGAGCCGGGGCGCCGGGGTCGGGGCCGCCTGCGGACAGCTGGCCGGAGAATCATGAAAAAAGAAGGCCCTTTCCGGGCGGTCATCTTCGATATCGACGGTACCATCACCCGCCCGGTCAGTTCCTGGCGTTACCTCCACGAGCGCCTCGGCAAATGGGACGCGCTCGCCTGCCGCTACCAGGAGCAATTCCTGGCCGGCCGCATCTCCTACCGACGCTTCTGCCACCTGGACGCCGCCCACTGGGCCGGCCGGAGCGACTCGGAAATGGAAGGCATCTTCGACGCGGTCCCCTATGCCCGTTACGCGGTCCCCTGTCTCAAGAAGCTCAAGCAGACCGGCCTCAAGCTGGCGGCGGTCTCTACCGGTCTTCAGTACCTGCCCCGCCGCCTCCAGCGGGAACTGGGATTCGATGCCGTCCTCTGCAACGAACTGGTGGTCGGCCGGGACGGCCGGCTCACCGGCGAGGTAAAGATCAACATCACCCACGGCGCCAAGGGCCGGGCGCTGGGCCGGATACTCAAGGAACTGGAAGTAAAGCCGGCCGAGGTGATCTGCGTGGGCGACAGCGAGGGCGACATCCCGATGGCCCGGGCCGTCGGCTACTCGATCGCCTTCAACTCCTCCTCACCGGAACTCTCGGACCTGGTTGATTACAACTGCCGGAGCGACGACTTCCGCGAGGTGATGCGCTGTATTTTAACCCGGTTGACCGGCTCCGGCGGCCGGAAACTTCAAACGGCCGGCCCTTCCGGAGTATAATCAAAATCCATGGCCGAACCTGAAAAAACCGGCCGGAAGCAGGCCCGGCGCCTGACTTTTACCGGCCGCGGCGCCCCGCCGGTTTCGGTCGCCTGGAAACGGGGACCGGCCGCGCCGGACAATTACCTGAATTACCACCGGGAACCGGAACTGCAGTTCATCAAGCGCGGCGCCGGGGCCTACCTGATCGAAGGGCGGCGCCACCCCTTCCGGAAAAACAGCCTGCTGCTGATCCGTCCCAACCAGGTACACCGCATCATCGCCTCTCCCGGGCTTTTCATCGAGCGGGCGACGGTCATCTTCGACCCCGACTTCCTCGGCCGCTGGCCGGACCCGGCCTTCGAATCCTTCTCCGCCCGGGTGCTCCTGCCGGAACGGGAAGCGACTGCGGTGGAGATCGCCCTCAACAGCCTGACCCGGGAAATCAAGGAACGGGAACCTTTTCACCGGGAGGTGGCCCGGACCGAGCTGGAGAAGGTGCTCTGGCTGGCCCACCGCTTCGGCCGGCGGCCGGCCGGCCGACCGCCGG
>JAKJFK010000267.1 GCA_022704925.1 candidate division TA06 bacterium
GTCGTCGAACCGTGTGTTTACTTCGGTCATCCCGATCAGGCAGCAGCCGTTTTTCTCGAAGGCCCAGATGGTTTCGGCCATGCTGGACATCCCGCAGGAAATGGTGAACCGGTTGATTTCAAAGCGGTGGCAGTTATCGACGATTTCCGGAATATCCTGTTCCCAGATGACGTCGTTGAAATCCAGGATTTCGGTTTCAGCTTCGCGGCTGTTCCGGTAGGCCCAGTAGAAGGTGCGGTGGACGCCCAGTTCCTCAAAGGTGATTTCCTTTCCCAGGGCGGCGTCGAGCGATTCGATGGTTTTCATGGGGTGTACCTCCTCTTGATTTAGGAGCCTGTGCTCCCGCGGCTTCCCGCGACGCCTTGCGGCGTTTCGGCCGGGTGCCATCCGGCCCTCGTCAGGCGGGTGTGTCAGCTGGCCCGCCGCCAGGCCGCGTTCCCGGGCAGGCGCTTGGTCAGGTGTTCCCGGGCGGTGGCGAACTCGTCCCCGATGAAGCCCAGGCGGAGGAGCCAGCAGCGGAAGGTGTACTTCGGGTTGTCGGTTTCCGGGCGCCGCGCGGAAGCCGCGCTCGATTTCAAAGCCTGGTAGGAAATGGCCATGGCCAGTTGGATGAAGCTCTTGATTTCCCCGGCGTGCAGGCTGGCGTTGAAGGCCCGGAACTCGATGGTCCCCTTTTGGAAAACGCTGTGCAGGTTGAGCAGGTGGTAGCGGCTGGTGTCGTAGTGCTGGCTGGCGTGCCAGCGCCATTCCGGGGTGTTGTACCAAAGCTCCGCGAAGGCGGCATCGGTGGTCGGTTTGCGCCGGTTCAGCCGGGCGAGGAAATCCGGGTCGACCGCCTGGCACCAGCGGGCGCGGCGCTCGGGCGATATCCCCAGGGCCTGTGTCAGCAGGTCCTCCTTGGCGTTGACCAGGTTGACCAGGTTGCGCAGGGTCTTTGGGGTGTGCTGCCCCCGGCCGATGTGCACGTGGATTCCGCAGCTGGTGTGTGCCTTGGCGCCGGCGGCGCGGAGCTTCCGGACCAGTTCCTGGACCGTTTCAATGTCCTCCCAGTGGCAGATAGGGCTCACGAACTCGGTGCGCTCCTCCTGCGGGCCTTCGATGCTGTTGTCCGAGACGATTTTCCAGTCGCGGCCCTGGGCGTCCGGCACCAGCCGGGTGTCGTAGGTGCCGCCGGTGTGCTGGACCCGGGTGCTGAAGTGGTCGGCCAGGACCTGGGCGGCGGCGGCGCGGGTGATGCGGTTCATCTCGATCTCGATGCCAAAGGTCTGTGTTTTCACGGGGGTGGTCCTCCTTTCAGGCTTCTCGCGACCGCCCGGGTGGGCGGTTTCGGCCGGGTGCCGCCCGGCGCTCGTCAGGCGAGTTTGGCGGCCTGGTCGGCGGCCTGGAGGGCGACCCGGGTGGCGGTGTCCAGGGCCATGTGTGCGGCGAGGACGGCTTCCCAGGTCGGGCCGGCGCCGTCAGGGTTGGGGGTGTACTCGTCCAGGAGGGCTTCGGCCCGGGCGGCGACCTCGCGGGTGGCCTGGGCGGCGCGGGCGGCCTCGGCCTTGGTCGCGCGGAAGGGGACCTCGGCGGCGCGGCGGGCGGCCTTTCGGGCGGCGACCCCAGCGGCGCGGACCTCGAGGGTCAGGGTGGCGGCGGCGGCGCAAAACGCGGCGGCGGCTTTTTCGGCTTTTTCGGCTAGGGTGGTTTTCACGGTGGTGGTCCTTTCGGCCCGGCGGCTTTTCCCGCCCGCGGCCCCCGGGGTGTTCCGGGGCGACCCATAACTCACTCCGGGCGGCGGCTTTTGCAACGGTGAAAAAGACCAGTCTTTGGGCCGGTTCTGGCCCCGACCCTTGTGCTAAACCACCAAAAAAAGGCCCCGGCGGCCCGGGTTGGCAACTGACGTTCGCAACCGGCGCCCGGCGCGCAAAACCGGCCCCGTGGCGGCTCGGAAAAACGGCTTCTACTACACGCGCGGTA
>JAKJFK010000268.1 GCA_022704925.1 candidate division TA06 bacterium
TCCACCCGGAAGTTACCGTTCACGGCCTGGTGGAATTCGAGGACGGTTTCCTGTTTGCCAATCTTTCGCGGCCGGACATGAAGATGCCGATTGCCTACGGACTCTTCTGGCCGGATCCGCCGCCGGGCCGGCCGGGGGTAAGCCCGGTCAACCTGGCCCGCCTGGGAAAGCTCACCTTCCACCGGCCCTCCCTCAAACAATTCCCGGCCCTGGGGCTGGCCTACCGGGTCCTGGAACAGGGCGGCCTCTGGCCGGCCGCCTTCTCGATGGCCAACGAAATGGCCGTGTCCGAGTTCCTGGCCGGACGGCTCCCCTTCGAATCCATTGTCACCTCGATCAGGAAGACCCTCGCCCAGCTTGATGAAACGATCGGCCGCCAACCGGCCGACCCGGCCGGGATCAAAGAAGTCGCCGAGAAAATCCGCGCGCGGCGGATGCCCGTCCGGAATTCCTGAATCACACCGCGCAACCGTTACCGGCAGGAGCTGAATGTTCGCCATCCTGATCGGCTACACGCTCTTCTTCCTGGCGCTTTTTATCTTCCTCGGCTTCGGGGCGGCCGTCCTGTCGGCTCCCGGCAGGCTTCAAAAATACACCCTCTTCCTGAGCCCGCTCATCGGTTATGCCTATTGCACCCTGGCCGGCTGGTACTTTTACTCCTCCAGCAGCCGGCCGGCCGTCTCCTACATCCCGCTGATACTGATTCCGCCGGCCCTGCTGCTGCCGCCGGCCCTCTTCAAGCTTGGCAAACGGCGCGCCTTCCCAACCGTCTTTTCCCGGGAACTGCTGCCTCCCCTGGCAATCGCCCTCGTGGTTTACCTGCTGCTCGCCCTCCCGATGTTCAGGTACCCCGAACTTACCTGCTGCACCTTCGGCAACAACGATATCGCCTTCAATTCCCTGGTCGCCCAGGTTATCAAGAACTTCCCGAAGAGCGGGTACCAGGGAATCGATTTCTTCTGGCCGCCCTCCCTAGTCGGAGAGCATATCGCCTTTGCGCCCTTCGGCACCTACTTCATCAGCGCCTTCATGAGTACCGTCGCCGGACTGCCGGTTTACCAGGTCCAGATGCTGCTCCTGTACCTGTTCACCGCCTTCTCCGTCCTCCTGACCTTCGCGGTCGCCCGGGAAACCTTCGGTTACCGGACGCTGGGCGCCGGCTTCGTCTCCCTGCTCTTCGGCCTGAACAGCCTGACCTATTACGTGGTTTACCACGGGTTCCAGCATCAGACCATCGGCCTGGCCCTCTTCCTGGCCCTGGTCCTGGTCGGAAGCCTCATGACGGAAAAGCCGGAGTGGAAACATGCCCTTCTCCTGGTCCCGCTCTTCTGGGCCCTCAGCATTACCTACATTCACATGCTGTGCCTCTTCCTGGCCTTCTTCTCCGCCATCCTGGTCTGGCTTGCCTTCCGGAGCGGATTTCGCACCCGGGCCTACCAGGCCTTCCTCCTGCTGGCCTTCTCCTTCGCGGTCATGGTCCTGGTCGCCCCGGCCCGTTTCAATGGCTCGCTCCGTTTCCTGCTCTGGGTGATCGGCGCCACCCAGGCCGCAGCCGGCTGGTTCATCCGGCTGCCCTCGATCGCCAAGATCTTCGGACTGGCGCCGTTCCCACGCGAATTGTGCCTGAACCGCTTCCTCTTCGTGAATCAGCTGAAACTGCAGAATTTCCTGGTCCTGCTGGTCTCCGGACTCGTCCTCGGCATCGTCATCGAAGGCCTGTACCACACCTTCCAAAGGGACCGGGCGACCTTCTTTAAAACGCTCTTCCTGCTCTCCGGATTCTCATTCGCCATCCTCTTCCTTGCCTTCCGGGGCCGGACCGACGCCGGCTGGGGCGGCTACAAGTCCTTCAAAATGCTCTCTTTCTCGCTTCCCATCCTGCTGGCCGCGTCCATGCTCTCGCTGCGCGACATGACGATCCGACTCCGGGACCGGCGGGAGGAGCTGCTCGGGATC
>JAKJFK010000269.1 GCA_022704925.1 candidate division TA06 bacterium
TTCGAAAAGTAATCGAATACCTGGACGACAATTTCGCCGACGACCTCGGCCTGGAGGAGTTGGCCGACCGCTTCGCTCTTTCGGCCGGCCACCTTTCGCGGACCTTCAAACGCTACACGGGCCTGGGACTGAAACAGTACATTCTCCAGCGCCGGATCGTGGCCGCCAAGCGCCTTCTGGAAGAGGCGCCCGGGTTGAAGGTGGCGGCCGTCTCCAACCGGGTCGGTTTTCACGACTTCGCCGTCTTCAACCGGGATTTCAAGCTCATCACCGGACTCACCCCATCAGCCTACCGCAAGAATTCATACCCGGCCGTCAAAAAATAGTATTGTATTGCATTCCCCTTTCGGCTATCATTAATAAGAAGCGAGCGGCCGCCGCTCGTTACCGAAAAAATTCAAGGAGGCATGGCCATGTCAAAACTGGCGCTCTTCGGCGGGCCCCGGGCTGTAAGTTCCGACTACCGGGAAATCTTCGCCTGGCCGATCGTCAACGCCGAGATGGAATCGGCGGTTCTGGAGGTCCTGCGCAACGGCAACATGTCGGGCAGCAATCTCACCCGGCAGTTCGAACGGGCCTTCGCCGACTGGCATGGTCGGACCTACGGGCTGGGCTGCAACAACGGCACCGCCTCCCTGCACTGCGCCATGTTCGGCCTGAAGATCGGCCCGGGCGACGAAATCATCTGCCCGAGCATAACCTACTGGGCCTCCTGCCTGCCGGTCTATTCGCTCGGGGGAACGGTGGTTTTCGCCGACATCGACCCCAAAACGCTCTGTCTCGACCCCGATGACATCGAGGCGCGCATCAGCAAGCATACCAAGGCCATCCTGGTGGTCCATTACTGCGGCCGGCCGGCCGACATGGACCGCATCACGGCCGTCGCCCGCAAGCACAAGCTGGCCGTCATCGAGGACGTTTCCCACGCCCACGGCGCCCTTTACAAGGGGCGGCTGGTCGGAACCTTCGGCGCGGCGGCCGGCTTCTCGCTGATGTCGGGCAAATCCTTTGCCATCGGCGAAGCCGGCATCATGCTCACCGACAGCCAGGAGGTCTACGAACGGGCGGCCGCCTTCGGTTTCTACGAGCGCAGCGGCGAACTCACTCTCCCGGAACTCAAGGCCGGCGCCGGCTTGCCCTGGGGCGGCTACAAGTACCGCATGCACCAGATGTCCTCGGCGGTCGGCCTGGTCCAGCTGAAGAAATACCCGGCCGAGATGGCCGAGATCGACCGGGCCATGAATTACTTCTTCGACCGGCTGGAAGGCACGCCGGGCATCCGGTCCTTCCGCCCCAAGGGTGAACCGGGCAGCACCATGGGCGGCTGGTACAACCCGATGGTCGGATACGTGCCCGAGGAGCTGGGCGGCCTTTCGGTGACCCGTTTCTGCCAGTCGCTGCTGGCCGAAGGATTCAAAACCAGCCCGGGCTGCAACTCCGCCTTGCACCTGCATCCCCTTTTCAACACCGTTGATGTTTACGGCCACGGCCGGCCGACCCGGATCGCCAATTCCGACCGCGACCTGCGCCAGCCGCCGGGAACGCTGCCGGTCTCCGAAGGGCTCCAGAGCCGGGTCTTCAAGGCCCCCTGGTTCAAACGCTTCGACACCAAGGCCATTGATGAAATCGTGACGGCCATCAAAAAGAGCGCCGAGAATTACCGGGAACTGCTGGCCGACGATCCGGGCAACCCGGAGATCATGGGCGGCGCGGGACTCACCCAGCTGGTACGGTAGCCGCGGCCAGGCCGCCAGGGCAGGCGCCTCTTTCAACCCCTGCCAATAAGGAGAAATATATGGTCCGGACCAGGAAGAAACTGCCGGGACTCTGCAGAAGCGCCGCGCTGTTCCTGCTGCTGCTGGCGGCCTTTCCGGCCGGCGCCGGCGGCCAGGCGCTGCCTTACAACACCGTCCTCTGCGGCCGGACCGAA
>JAKJFK010000055.1 GCA_022704925.1 candidate division TA06 bacterium
TGGCTGCTGCACCGAGTGGGTGGCGTCAAAGATCACCGGCGCAAAGGCGCCCATCACTTCCAGGCCGCGGAAATCAACCACCAGGTTATGGTAACCGAAACAACTGCCCCGCTCGGTCAGCAACACCCGGCGGTTGCCGGTACTCTCGATCTTGCCGACCAGGTGGCGCGTGTCTTCCGGCGCCAGGAACTGCCCCTTCTTGACGTTCACCGGCCGGCCGGTCCGCCCGGCCGCCAGCAGAAGGTCGGTCTGGCGACAGAGGAAAGCCGGTATCTGGAGCACGTCCAGCACTTCGGCGGCCGGGGCCGCGTCCGACGGCTGGTGTATATCCGACAGGACCGGCAGGGAGAGCTCTTCCTTAACCCGCCGCAGAATGCGCAGGCCGGCTTCCAGGCCCGGCCCGCGGAAAGATTTTATGGACGTCCGGTTGGCCTTGTCGTAGGAAGCTTTGAAAACCAGGGGAACCCGTACAGAAAAACAAATCTCCTTGAGCCGCCGGGCCGTTTCCAGGATCAGGGCCTCGGACTCGATCACGCAGGGCCCGGCAATCAAGCAGAACGGATTGGCATCCCCCAGCCCGATTTCCCCGATTTTTACGATCATGGAAGCCGCCGAAGTGTCTGGTACGTCCTGCCGACACCCCCGGTTAACCGGGCGGCCAACGGAAGGTGCGACCGCCCAGCAGGTGGTAGTGCAGGTGAAAAACCGACTGGCCGGCCGATTCCCCGGAGTTAAGAACCAGCCGGTAATCCTGGCCCGGGCCGACCTGCTCCTCGGCCACCCGGCGAACCGCCAGCTGCAACCGACCGAGCAATTCCCGGTCCGCTTCGCCGAAGTCGGCCAGCGAAGACAGGTGCCGTTTGGGAATTACCAGGATGTGGATCGGTGCCTGGGGGTTGATGTCCCGGAAGGCCAGAATCTCTTCGTCCTCGAAAACCTTCTGGGCCGGTATTTCACCCTTAACCAGGCGGCAGAACAGGCATTCGGAACTCATAATGAACGAGTGATCTCCTCGATCCGGTAAATCACGAGCTGATCGCCGGGCAACGCCTCGTCGGCGCCATCAAGGGTAAGGCCGCATTCGTAGCCGGCGGTCACTTCGCGCACATTCTCCTTAAAACGCCTCAGCGAAGCGACAATAACCTCGGCGACCGCCTTGTCTCCCCGCATCAGGCGGGCTTTGCCGCCCCGGTTTACCTTGCCTTCCAGAACGCTGCAGCCAATTGCCAGCTGGCCGCTGGAAAGCTTGAAAATCTGCTTGATCTGAACCCGGCCGGTGACCACTTCCTTCAACTCCGGCTCCAGAAGTCCGGAGAGCGACTTCCGAACATCATCCAGCAGGTCGTAAATGATCCGGTATTGGCGGACCTGAACGTTCTCCTGGCGGACCGTCTCGCGCGCCTTGGGATCGATATTGACGTTAAAGGCCAGCACGATGCTGCCGGAGGTCTTGGCCAGCAGGACGTCGGCCTCGCCGACCGGGCCGATGCCCGAGTGCAGTATCCTGACCTTCAGCTCTTCGGTATTAAGCCGCTGGAGCGACTCGGCGATGGCCTCCATCGAGCCGGCCACGTCGGCCTTGAGTATAATGTTGAGATCCTTGGCCCCCTCGGCCTGGAGACGCTGGTAGAACTCCTCGAGCGTAATCGGCGTCGAAACCGTCCCGGCCTCGGGGCGGGCCAGGTTCGTTTCGCAGAATTCACGCGCCGTCTTCTCCGAATCGACCACCTTGAATCGGGAGGCCACCGGCGGCAGCTGGCTCAACCCGATTACCCGGGCGGCCAGTCCCGGGGTGACCTCCTTCATCGGCTTGCCGGCATCGTCGAAGATCGCCCGCACCCGACCCCAGGTATCGCCCACCGTGAAATGATCCCGGTTGCGAAGGATGCCGTTGAGCACGACCAGGCTGATGTTGGCGCCAGTGCCCCGGTCCATCCTGGTTTCGATCACCACGCCCTCGGCCGGACAGGCGTAATCGGCCTTCAACTCCAGCATCTCGGACTGGAGCAGGATGGCCTCCAGCAACTCACCGATCCCGGTGCGCTTGGCGGCCGAAGTTTCGACGAAAAGCGCCTGGCCGCCCAGGTCTTCGGAGAGCAGATTATGCCGGGCCAGCTCGCCCTTGATCCTCGGGATGTTCTCCCGGCCCCGGTCCACCTTGTTCAGGGCCACGATGATCGGAACCTGGGCGGCCTGACAGTGGCTGATGGCCTCAACCGTCTGGGGCATCACGCCCTCTTCCACCGAGATCACCAGGATCACGATGTCGGTCAGCTGGGCCCCCCGGGCCCGCATGTTGGTGAAGGCCTCGTGGCCGGGCGTGTCCAAGAAGGTAATCCGGCGCCCCTCGTTGCTGACCGTGTAGGCCCCGATATGCTGGGTGATCTGACCGAATTCCCCCCCGGCAATATTGCTCTTGCGGATGGCGTCCAGCAACGAAGTCTTGCCATGGTCAACATGGCCCATCAGGGTAACGATGGGCGGGCGGGCCTTCAAATCTTTTTTCTTCATGTTCAGGCGGCGCTGGAAAGCCGGGCGTTCTCAAGCAATTCTTCGGCGCCCCTGGAATCCAGGCCCTCGATCTTGGCCAGGTCCTCTGGAGTGGTTGAAAGCAGGTCGTTGAGCGAAACGATACCGGCCTCCTTGAGGCGCCGGGCCAGTTCCTCGGTTACGCCCGGAAGCGTGGCGATGGCCGGCAGTGTCTCGGCCCGGGCTTCGGATTCGCTCCGGACATCCACCGTGTAACCGGTCAGCTGTGAGGCCAGCTTTACGTTAATGCCCTTGCGGCCGATGGCCACCGCCAGCTGGTCGTCCGGGACCAGTACGCGGCTGAATTTCTGCTTGGCCGAAATTTCGACCTTGGCAACCTTGGCCGGGGCCAGCGTGGCGGCAATCAGTTCGGCCGGATCGGCATGCCAGCGAATAACATCCACGCGCTCGCCGTCAAGTTCCTTCATGATCGCCCGGATCCGAGTCCCCCGGATACCGATGCAGGTTCCGACCGGGTCAATCCGGTTGTCATTGGAGGTCACCGCCACCTTGCAGGCCTCACCCGCCACCCGGGCCACCGACTTGATTTCAACCAGGCCCTCGCGGATCTCCGGAACCTCCTGCATAAAGAGATCCTTGACCAGATCCGGATGGGTGGCCGAAAGCACGATCTTCGGCCCCTGGATCTCGCGGCGCACCTCGATAATGATCCCCCGGATCGCCGACCCGCGCCGGCGGTGCCGCTCGTCCCGGGTCAGTTCGGAGACCGGAAAAACCCCCTCGATGCGTCCCAGGTTTACCACCAGGCTTCCCTGCTCGTAGTGATCAACCAGGCCGGTGACGATCGTTCCTTCCTTGCCCTTGAATTCGTCGTAAAGCTGCGATTTCTCGGCCTCCCGGATCTTTTGCATGATCATCTGCCGGGCGCTCTGAGCCATGATCCGGCCCAGCGGCATGTCGGGGGCCGGCAACCGCTTGCCGGTCTCGTCCACCAGATAGACTTCGGTGGTCTGGGGATCGATATGCAGCTCGGTAATGTTATCCAGCTTGAGTTTCTTCCGGTAAACCGAAAGCAGGCCGCCCTCGATAGCGGAAAGCACCGTCTGGCGATCCAGACCGCGCTCCCGTTCCAGGTATTCGAGTATGGCTACCAGCTCGCGGTTCAACTGCATCTCGGGTTCTCCTTAAAAAATCAAAATCTCCAACTGGACCGGGGCACTTGAGCCCGTCTGCAAACAAGCGGCCCGGCCGGAGATTCTTTGAGGATTTAAATAATACCATTAATCCGTCCAAAACGCAACCGGATTGGGATCGAACGCTCCGGCGTCCGGACGGACATCTTGCACCCGGGAAGGACGTCCTCCGCGCCGAAAAATCTCTCCGGCGGGGGGCCGGCGTACCGACGCGCTTAGGGAAGGAAGACGAGGAGGGCCAGCGGACAGCCGTCGCCCTCGCGGGGAGGCAGCTTCAGGAGCCGGGTGTATCCACCCGGGCGCTCGGCGTAGCGGGGCGCGATTTCGTTAACCAGTTTCCGGGTCAACTCCTGGTCTTTGAGAACGGAGATGATCCGGCGCTGTCCGGCCAGATCCTTGGCCTTGGCGAGCGTGATCAGCTTTTCGGCCGTCCGCTGCACCTGCCGGATCCTCGCCTCGGAAGCGACCACCCGTCCATTATCCACCAAGCCCTTGAGCAGGGAGGTGAAAACACCGATCCGCCGACCGCGGTTGAGGTTAACCCGTTTTCGTCTTTGATGCCGCATGTTAGGCTTCCTTGAGTTTCAGCTTTTTTTTGGCCATGAACTTCTTCAACTCTTCGAGGCTCTTTTCTCCCAGCCCTTCCACCGCTTCCAGCTCGGCCTCGGTGCGTCCGGCCAGGGCCTGGTCGGTTTCGATCCCGGCGGCCTTAAGCACGTTGCGGATCCGGGTCGCGAGGCCCAGCTTCTCAAGGCTGACCCCGGCGGCCGCGGGCGCTTCCGCCCGGGCCGGACCGCCGCCAACCTGGTCCAGGTGCTGCTTCAGAATATCGCGGGCAATTATCACCGTCTGTTTCGGTTCGATGGCGCCGGTGGTCCAGATTTCGAGTATCAGCCGTTCGTAATCGACCCGCTGGCCGACCCGGGCGGTTTCGGTATGGTAGGCGACCCGGGTGACCGGGCTGAAGGCGGCCGCCAGCTGGATCGTGCCGATCTTCTTCTCCTTCTCCTCGCTCTCGGCGGTAATCCGGTCCTCGGAAACATAACCGAAACCGCGGTTCACCGTCAATTCGATCTGCAGCTTGGTGCCGGCCGCGAGCGAAGCGATATGCAGACGCGGGTTTAAAACCTTGATCTCCGGGCCGGGGAAGAGGTCCTCGGCCACCAGTTCGGTCTTTTCGGCAATATTGACAAGAAAGGTCTTGGGCAGTTCCGAGATGTTCGATTTAAGTTCCACCTGCTTCAGGTTCAGGGCGATGTCGGTGACGTCCTCGGTCACGCCCTTGATCGTCGAGAATTCGTGGGAAACCCCGGTGATCTTGAAGCTGGTGATGGCTACACCCGGAATCGCCGAAAGCAGCACCCGCCGCAGGCTGTTGCCGAGCGTCACCCCGAAGCCCCGCTCCAGCGGCTCAACAATGAGCTTGCCGTAGTTGGCCCGATAACTCTTCTCATCCCATTCTATCTTGTTCGGATAGTTGAACTGCTCCATGGTTGGCCTCGGACCGGTTAACGTGAATAGAGGTTGACGATATGCCCTTCCGAAACCGGAAGAGTTACCTCGCTGCGGGCCGGCTCGCGCAGGACCTTTATCTTCAACGCTTCCTTGTCTACCGCGACCCAGGCCGGCACCACCCGCGCCGGCTGGCCGGATGAAGCGGCCACCTTCTCCTTGATCTGGGGGCGAATCTTTAATCCGGGACGGAACTCAACTTCGTCGGCCGTCTTGGCTAAATAGGAAGAGGCGCTGACGCGCTTCCCGTTCACCCGGACGTTGCCGCCGTAAATCAACTGGCGCGCCTGGCGCCGGGAATCAATGAAGCCCGAAACGACCAGGATGTTGTCCAGGCGACGTTCCAGGTATTCCAGGAGCTTTTCTCCGGTGGCGCCCCGGCTCTTTTCGGCCATCCGGAAGTAGCGGCGGAATTGTCCCTCGGCCACCCCGTAATAGGCGCGCACTTTCTCCTTTTCCCGGAGCTGGACGCGGTAGTTGGAATCCCGGCTGGAATAACGGCTGTGTCCCGAGGGAGCCGGCCGGCCCTTGTCAATGGCGCACTTGCCGGTATGGCAGCGCAGGCCCTTGATGAAGAGTTTCACGCCTTCGCGACGGCAGATCTTGCAAACCGGTGTTCTGATTTTCATATCGGACTCCAAACGGAGGGCGTCAAACCCTTCTCTCCTTGGGCGGCCGGCAGCCGTTGTGCGGAATCGGGGTCATGTCCCGGATCTGGGTCACCGACAACCCGGCCGACTGGAGCGAGCGGATGGCCGTCTCGCGGCCCGGTCCCGGACCCTTCACCCAGACTTCGACCTCCTTGACTCCGAAATCCTGGGCGCGGCGGGCGACTTCCCGGGCCACCAGACCGGCTCCATAGGGAGTCCCCTTCCGGGAACCCTTGAAACCGACCTGGCCGGAACTCATGAAGACCAGCACGTTCCCCTGCGGATCGGTGATGGTGACGAAGGTGTTGTTGAAGGTCGCCTTGATATGGGCGATTCCCTTGGGGACTGAAATCGACTTTTTCTTGCGTTTCTGGTATTTTCTGGCCATGGTTGACCGTCTCCGTCAGTGGCTATTTCTTCCCGCCCTTGTCGCCGGCCTTTACGGCGCTGCGCTGCTCCTTGCTGCGGATGACGCCCACCGTCTTGCGCGGTCCCTTGCGGGTCCGGGCGTTGGTATGGGTTCGCTGCCCCCGGACCGGAAGACCGCGCTTGTGCCGGACGCCCCGATAAGCGCTGATTTCCTGGAGGCGCTTGATGCTGGAGGTGATTTCCCGCTTCAGGTCACCTTCGACGCGGTAATTGCGCTGGAGTTCCTGGGTCAGCTTGTTGATCTGGTCTTCGGTCAGATCCTTGACCCGGATGTCGGGGCTGATGCTGGTCGCCTTCAAAATGCGCCGGGCGCAGCTGTGACCGATCCCGAAGATGTAGGTCAGCCCGACCTCGACCCGCTTGTTGTTGGGAATCTCGATACCAACGATTCTGGCCATAACGCTCCTAACCCTGGACCTGTTTGTGCTTGGGACCGAGCCGCGGGTTCTTGCAGATGACCCGCACCTTGCCCCGGCGTTTAATGATCTGGCACTGGGGGCATATCTTTTTTACCGACGCTCTCACTTTCATGGCTAAATCTCCGGAAATTTCAGCCGGGGGAAACGGCCGGCCTAAAGCCGCTGGATGATGCGGGCCTTGGTAAGGTCGTAAGGGGAGATCTCCATGATCACCTTGTCACCCGGCAGGATCCGGATGTAATACATGCACATCTTGCCGCTCACGTGGGCCAGGACTTCGTGACCGTCCTTGAGCTTGACCCGGAAGTAAGCGTTGGGAAGCGCCTGGGTGACCACACCCTCTACTCTGAGTTTCTCCTCCTTCTTCATAAATCGGTTACCACTTCGTGGCCGGTTTCAGTCACCAGCACGGTCTCCTCGAAATGGGCGGAATAGCCGCCGTCGGCGGTTACCACCGTCCAACCGTCTTCTAAAATAATTACCGAGCCAGATTTATAGTTTACCATAGGCTCGATGGCTAACGCAAGTCCGGCATAGAGCCGGAAACGGTTGCCGCTCGCAAAATTGGGGATTTCGGGCGGCTGGTGCAGCTGCCGGCCGATGCCGTGGCCGCAGAATGACCGGACCACGTCGAACCCGTTCGAGCGGACCTCCGCCTCTATCGCGCGGCCGAGCTCGTCAATCTCAACGCCGGGGGCCACCCGGGCGATGGCCAGTTCCAGCGCCCGCCGGGTGGTCTCCATCAGGCGCCGGTACTCGGGCGCCGCCGCGCCGACCGGACAGGTGACCGCCCCGTCCGCGTAAAAACCGTCCTTCTCGACGCCCAGGTCGAGACTGACCAGGTCCCCCTCCCGGAAAGGGGTCGAATTCGGGATGCCGTGAATCACGACCCGGTTGGGAGAAACGCAGATTGAGGCCGGATAACCCCGGTAACCCTTGAAGGCCGGGCGTCCGCCCAGCCCGGTTATGATCTCTTCGGCGCGCCGGTCCAGGTCCAACCCGGTCACCCCGGGCCGCACCATCCCGGCCAGTTCCTGCCGGCAGACCGCCAGGAGGCGGCCGGCCGTCCGGAGCTTTTCAGCCTTACTCTGGTGCGCCATTCCGGCCGATCAGCGCGGCGCGAACCGCCGCCAGCGTCTCTTCCAGGGGCTTCTCCCCGGAAAGAGTCAGCATGACCCCCTGCCGCCGGTAATGTTCGCGCAACGGGGCCGACTGCTGGTGGTAAACCTCGAGACGCCGGGCCACGACGTCCGGCCGGTCGTCATCGCGCTGGTAAAGCGCCCCGCCGCAGTGATCGCAGGTTCCCTCGACCCGGGGGGGCAGGTTGGTCCGGTGGTAGATGGCTCCGCAACTCCGGCAGATGATCCGCTCGACCAGCCGTTTCATCAGGAACCGGTCGTCGGCGGTAAGGTCAATCACCTGGAGGCGCCAGCCGCGGCCGCGCAGATAACTCTCCAGTTCCTCGGCTTGAACCTGGGTCCGGGGAAATCCGTCCAGGAAGATGCCGCCGGAAAGGGAGTCCAGACTCTTCAGGACCATCCGGGTGACCAGCTGATCGGGCACCAGGCCGCCGGAATCCATGTGGCTCCTGGCCTCGCGGCCCAGTTCCGTGCCTTCCTTGACGTTGGCCCGAAGCAGGTCCCCGGAGGAGATAAAATGGTATTTGAGTTCCTCGGCCAGCCGGGTGGCCACCGTGCCCTTGCCGACCCCGGGCGGCCCGAAGAAGACCACCACCACGCCGGATGCGGCCGAATCGGATTTCATCGTCAGCGGATGCGGGCCTTCTTGAGAAAGCCCTCGTAATGGCGCATCACCAGGTGGGCCTCGATCTGACGCATCGTCTCGATCAGCACCGCCACGACAATGAGCAGGCCCACGCCGCCGAAGAGGCTGGCCACCAGGTAGGGAATCCGGAAGACGCTCATCACCAGGTTGGGGAAGAGCGCGATCGCCACCAGGAACAGGGCGCCCGGAAAGGTTATGTAGAGAAGGATCCGCTCCAGGTAGTCGCCGGTCGTTTTGCCCGGCCGGATGCCGGCGATGAAGCCGCCGTACTTGCGGAGGTCGTCGGCCACGTTGTCGGGCTTGAAGCTGACCGCCGCGTAAAAGTAGCAGAAGAAGACGGCCAGCAGGGCGTAAAGTATCGTGTAGAGCCAGCCGCCGGGGTTGAGATACCCGGCCAGCTTGACGGCCAGCGGACCCTTGTAAAAACGGAGGATGGTGGCCGGGAAAAGCAGGATGGAAACCGCGAAGATGAGTGGGATAACCCCGCCCTGGTTGACCTTGACCGGCAGGTAGGTTGACTGGCCCCCGTACTGGCGCCGTCCAACCATCCGCCGCGCGTACTGAACCGGGATGCGCCGTTCGCCCTCGATCAGCATGATGGTGGCCGCCACCACCAGGACGATCAGGATGGCCAGCAGGATCAGCGTCAGGCCGGAAAGGCGGCCGGTGCGCAGGAACTCCAGCATCTGCTTGACCGCGGTCGGATAACGCGAAAGGATGCCCAGGGTTATGATCAGCGAAATCCCGTTGCCGATCCCCTTCTCGGTGATCTGTTCGCCCAGCCACATGAGGAACATGGTACCGGCGGTCAGGGTGATGGTGGCGATAATCCGGAAGGCCCAGCCCGGCTGAACCACGATCG
>JAKJFK010000056.1 GCA_022704925.1 candidate division TA06 bacterium
AGCGGGTGGTGGAGATCACCGGTTACGACGAGGCCGAGGAGCGGTTCCTTCGGGAACGCCAGCTCTACTTCGAGAAGACCGCCCGCCGGCTGCTGGTCTTTTCGGGCCGGAGCGAGGAATCGTTTGCCGAGATCACCGGCCGCTTCTGCCGGGGCGGCTGCACGCTGCGCATGGCCAACCTCGAGGATGTCTTTTTGAAACTGACCGGCCGGGAGCTGAAGGAATGAGTTCGGGACTGGGCAACATCAGCTGGCGGGCGGTCCGGGTCTGGCAGCGCAACTGGACGGTTTACTGCGCCACCTGGCTGATCAACTTTCTGGCCCCGATCCTGGAGCCGCTGCTCTTTCTGCTGGCCTTCGGGGTCGGCCTGGGGCGGCTGGTGCCCTCGGTTGCCTACGGCGGCCTGGAAATTCCCTACCGGGTCTTCATCATGCCCGGCATCCTGGCCGTCTCGGTCATGAATTACGCCTTCTTCGAAACGACCTACGCCTCCTTCGTGCGCATCTACTTCCAGAAGACCTACGACGCCATCCTGGCCACGCCGCTCCTGCTGGAGGACGTGCTGGCCGGCGAGATACTCTGGGGGGCCACCAAGTCGGTCCTGGCCACGGCCATCATGATGGTTGTCGTCTCCTGTTTCGGGCTGCTGGTCTATCCGGCCGCTCTCTGGCTGATACCGGCCGCCCTGCTGGGCGGATTGGCCTTCGCCTCGCTGGGCATGATCTTCACCGGCCTGGTGGGCAGCATCGACCAGTTCAACCTTCCCATCTTTCTGCTGGTGACGCCGATGTATCTCTTCGGCGGGGTCTTCTTTCCGCTGGAATCCCTGCCGGATTGGGCGGTGAACCTGGCGAAGCTGCTGCCCCTGACCCACCTGGTCATCGTCATGCGCCAGCTGGCCCTGGGCCGGGTGGATGCCTCGCTGGCCGGGAGCCTGGCCGCCCTGCTGGTTTTCGGCGCCGCTTGTTTCGTGCTCGCGCTTTACCTGCTGCGCCGCCGCCTGATCAAGTAAACTTTCACAAGCCAAGAGGAGGGTTCTTATGAAGCGAAGAGGATGGGCCAGGCTGGTGGTTCCGGGGTTGCTCATTCTGGCCGGCACCGCCGGGGTGCTGGCGGCCCAGGAGGCCAAAACGGCCGCCCGGCCCGAGTGGAACGGCGAGGAACTGGAATTCTTCTACCAGAACACCTACGACAACAGCAGCCAGCCGGCCATTCTCTACAAGCCGGCCGGCATCGAGAAGGTGGCGAAGGCGCCCCTGCTGATTAAGCTCCATTACATGAGCGGCGACCGGTTCACCGTCCGGCGCCAGGGCTACTACCAGGAGGCCGACAAACGTCTCTGGTACGTGCTTTCGCCCGAGCTGCACGGCAAGAACACTCCCGGCGGCCGGACCTCCTGGGCTTCGCTCGAGGCGCAGCACGACGTGATCGACGCCCTGGAAACGGTCCTACGCAACACCCCCAACATCGACCGGCGGCGCATCTACCTGGCCGGCCGGTCGATGGGCGGCACGCTGGCCCTGCTGATGGCCGCCAAGTACCCGGACCGCTTCGCGGCCGTGGTGGCCGGCCAGCCGGTGACCGACTACGAGAGTTACTACCGGACCTCCGTTTTCATCCGCAAGTCGCCCGTCAAGGAGGTTTTTCTCAAGGAGATGGGCGGTGAACCAAAAGAGGTCCCCTTCGAGTACCGCCGCCGTTCCTCCTTCTCCTACGCCCGCAACCTGGCCTGCCTGCCGGTGACCATCTGGGCCGGGGTCGAGGATTCCGTGGTGCCGCGCGAGCAGGTGGAGTTGCTGCACCGGGAGATGTCGATCTACAACCCTTACCAGCCGCCGGTCAACTGGCTGGTGGGCGCTCCGCACAACGCCGGCAACTATAACGCCGCCTGGGTCTGCGATCATCTTCAGTATTATGAAAACATCGCCGAGAACGAGATGAAGCGGCTGCCTTACCGCTACTACCGGTCCCTTGACCTGCGCACGGACGAGTCGAAGCCCTTCTTCTACCTCAATCCGGTTCTGGCCCGGGAGGACGATCTGGGCGAGATGCGGAGTTCGATCAAGGACGGCAAGCTGGCGGTCGTCACCCGCAACCTCAAGGAACTGACCATCGATCTCTACCAGGCCGCCGGGCTGCCGGCCGACCGGGCCGCCGCGGCCGCCATCGTCAGCCGTTACGAGGTTCGGAGCGACCGGAGCCTGAAGTTTATCATGCTCTACGACGGCCAGCCCCTGCGCGAGGAGTCGGTGGTCAATCTCAAGAGCGGAGAGATCCCCTGGGGTGGCGAAGATCCCGGTCTCCGTAACAACAGAATAAAACAGTAACTGGTTCCGCCGGAAGGCGCGCGGGATCAGCGATTCCGTCGCGCCGGCCGGGTTGGCCTGGAGGTGTCGTCATGAAAATCTGCGACCGGGAATGGAAGCGTGAAGAGCTTTTGAAACGGGTGGGCGACATTTCCCAGCTGGCCGGGATCAGGCGCCTGGAGCTGGCCGAGGGAAACGAGAAGGGCGTCGAGGCTGCCGAACTGCGTTCCGGCAGCGGGTTGCGGGCGGTGATTCTCTTGAGCCGGGCGATGGACCTGGGCTTCGTCGAATACGCCGGCCGGCCGCTCTGCTGGCGTTCGCCGGTGGGCGACGCCCACCCGGCCTTCTACGAGCCGCAGGAGGACGGCTGGCTGCGCACCTTCTACGGCGGGATGATGAACACCTGCGGCCTGACCTATTTCGGCGCGCCCTGCGACGATGCCGGGAAGCGGCTGGGAGTGCACGGCCGGGCTTCCCACCTGCCGGCCCGGCTCCTGGCCAGCGAGGGCGCCTGGCAGGACGGGGAGTACCGCCTCACCCTGAAAGGGCGCATCCGGGAGTCAACCCTCTTCGGCGAGAACGTTTCCCTTACCCGCACCTATACCATGACCGCCGGCGAAGACCGGATCCTTCTCCACGACGTGGTCGAAAACGAGGGCTACCGGACCACCGAGCACATGATTCTCTACCACGTCAACGTAGGATTCCCGGTGCTCGACGAGGGGAGCGAATTGCTTTTGCCCGTGCGTTCGACCCGGCCGCTCACTGAGCACGCCGCCCAGGGACTGGCCGATTACAATCGTTTCGGCACGCCGGTCGCCGGTTTCCAGGAGCAGGTCTATCTGCACCGGCTGGCCGCCGACGGCCAGGGCCGGACCGGAGCGGCCCTGGTCAACCGGCGCTTCAACCAGGGGCAGGGACTGGGCGTCTATATCCGTTTTCCGGAGGCGGAATTGCCCTGCTTCAACCAGTGGAAGATGATCGGCGAGGGAACTTACGTGGTCGGCCTGGAACCGGCCAATGCCTTCGTCATTACCCGGGCCCGGGCGCGGGCCGACGGTTCGCTCCAGTTCCTGGAGCCGGGCGAGCGGCGCCAGTACCACTTGGAACTGGGGGTGCTCCATTCCAACGCCGAGATCGAATCCTTTGAAGGCGAAATGAAGGGCCTGGTCAGCCGGGAACCCGCCCGTTAATTCTAATCCGCAACCGGAGAAAAAGCATGAGACTGCTGATCATCGGCGGCACCGGCGCCTTTTCCGGCCGCATTACCGAGCGGGCGGCGGCCGCCGGCCACCGGGTCGTGCTCTTCAACCGGGGGCAGCGGCCCCAGCCGCCCGGTTTGAACCTGCCGGTCATCACCGGCCAGCGGCCGGCCCTGCGTGAGAAGAAGGCCGAACTGGCCGCCTTCGATCCGGAAGGCGTGATCGATTCGATCTGCAGCGAGCCGGCGGCCGCCGAGGATCTGGCCGCCCTTTTTCCGGGAGTGCGGCGGCTGGTGCACATCAGCACCGTTGACGTCTACGGGCAGGATATCGGCGGCGCCCCGGTCGACGAGACCCGGATTCCGGAGCCGGTCAGCGATTACGGCAAGCGAAAGCTGGCCTGCGAAAGGATCCTGCTCGAGGCCTTCGGCGATCGGGTCTCCATCATCCGCCCCAGCCATATCCTGGGCCGGGGTTTTCTCACCACCAGCCTCTGGTCGCGCAGCCCCTACCTGGTTGATCGCATTCTGAAAGGCCGGCCGGTGCCGGCCATCGACGGCGGCCGCAACCTGATGACCCCGGTTTACGCCGGGGACGCCGCCGAATGGACGCTGCGGGCCCTGGAGCGGCCGGAGGCCGGGGGACAGGTTTTCAACGCGGTCGGCGCCGAGATCGTCACCCAGCGCCGCTACTACGAAACGGTGGCCGGCCGCCTCGACCGGCCGCTGCGGCTGGTTTCGGTCCCGTCCCAGGTCTTCCGGGGCCGTTTTGAAAACCCGCCCCAGTTCAACTGGCACCGCCCGTATTCCAACCGCAAGGCGGTCGACCATCTGGGCCACGCGCCGGTCTTCGGCCTGGAACAGATGCTGGCCGAGACGATTGATTACATGCTGGCCAACGGGTTGGCCGAGGACTGCGGCCGGGACCCGTTCGACGACCGGCTGACCGACCTGCTCCTGCGCCAGGAGCGGGAACTGGACGTCCGGCTGGCCGAAAAGGCCGGCGGGTGAGAAGTCGGACAATTCTTCACGGGAGACCGAGATGATACCAAGACCGGACCTGCTGGTCCCGGGCGCGCCGCCGGGGACCGAGATTTACCAGCTGACCTCCGAAGCGATTCCCTCCTCCCACGTTTACATGGAGGCCCAGATTTTCACGCCCGATTCCCGGCGCTTTCTCCTGCATCGGTCCGCCCACGCCCACGGCGGCGGCCTTTTACCGCACGACCCGGAGCACCAGTACCTGCTCTGCGACCTGGAAGCGGGAGGCGCCCGGTCGCCCCTGATCACCGAGCCGGACGCAATCGCTCCCTCGGTGAGCCCGGACGGAGGCCTGGTCTATTACCTGGTGGACCGCAGCGAGGCGGATAAGCCCAGCCTGATTCTCAAGCGGATCGAACTGGCCAGCGGCGATTGCCGGACCCTGGCCGTCATCGATACCGCGATCGCCGGCACCCGGTACCTTCCGGGCCGGGTCTACCCGCTTTCCACCATCCGTTCCGACGGCCGGCGGCTGGCGGCGGCGCTGGCGCTCCGGGACCCGGAGGAGCCGGCCTGGCGCTGGGGCCTGCTGGTCTTTGACCTGGAGAACGGCGGCCACCGGCTGGTCCTGGAGGGGCCGTCCTGGTGCAACCTCCATCCGCAGTACTGCCGTTCCCGTCAACCGGAGTGGTCCCGGACGGTGCTGGTCCAGGAGAACCACGGCAATGTTCATGATGCGGCCGGCCGCCTCCTGCAGTTGACCGGCGGCGCCGGCGCCGACATCCACCTGGTCAATGACGACGGCAGCGGTTTCCGGGACTTTCCCTGCGGCCGCGACGGCCGGGAGTTCTGCCAGGGACACCAGTGCTGGCGCGGTTCCGGCGAAACGGCCATCCTGGGCACCGTCATCCAGTCCCCGCCCGGGGAGGGCGAGGGTCGCCTGGTTGAGTGCCGGCCGGTTACGGCGGCCGGCCACCGCGGCCTTCGGAGTCCGGGCGGCTGGCGCAACGAGCTGAGCCGCGGTTTTCCGACGCCGCATTTTCACCATTTCGGGACCGACGCGACCGGCCGCTTCATCCTGACCGATTACCTGCCCGGGACCGGCAACTTCGTGGCCTGGGCCCGGCTTCCGCTGGCAAGCGGCGAACCGATGGGTGAACCGGTACTGCTGGCCGAGGCCCGTTCCTCGATGCAGAAGAGCGCCCACCTCCATCCCTTCCTCTCCCCCGACGGGCGCAGCGGCTTCTTCAACTCCGACGAGAGCGGCCGGCTCCAGGCCTATCTGATCCGGCTGCCGGATCCCGGGTCCGGTTCGGATGGCTGAATTCCCGGTGCGTTCGGAGAAGGCGAAGGCCCTGGCCCGGCGCCTGGCCGCCCTGGGCGTAAGAGAGGCAGACCTGGTCGAGAAGTTCGTGCGCTCCGGCGGCCGGGGCGGCCAGAACCTGAACAAGACCTCCACCTGCGTCTACCTTAAACACCGGCCCAGCGGGCTGGAGATCAAGTGCCAGGAGGCGCGCAGCCAGGGTTTGAACCGTTACCGGGCCCGGTTGCTGCTGGCCGAAAGGATCGAGTCGATCCGGCTGGGCCGGCTGGCCCGGGTCCGCCAGGAACGCGAAAAAATCAGGCGCCAGAAACGGCGCCGCGGCCGCCGGGCCCGGGTCCGTTTGAAGGAGGATAAGATACGGCAGTCAACCCTCAAGGCCGGCCGGCGGCCGGTGCGCCCGGAGGCGGAATGAGCGGGGAGAAAATCAAGCGCGCCGCGGTTTGTTTCACCGAGCTGCTGGAGGTTTTCGAGAGGCTGCACGGTCCGGACGGCTGCCCCTGGGACCGCCGGCAGACGCATCGTTCCCTGCTGCCCAAGCTGCGCGAGGAGGCGCGGGAGGTGGCGGCCGCCGTGCGGGCCGGGGATACGGAGAACCTCAGGGAGGAACTGGGTGACCTGCTCCTGCTGGTGATCTTCAACGGCCTGATTGCCGAACGGGCGGGCCGCTTCACGGTCGAGGAGATTATCGCCGGGTTGACCGCCAAGCTGAAGCGGCGCCACCCGCACGTCTTCGGGACGGAGCGGGCCGGTTCGGCCCGGGCCGCCCTGTTCAGTTACCGCCGGGCCAAGCGGCTTGAAAAAAAGACGGCCGACTCCGGCGCGGCAAGCAGGCGGGGCCGGCGGCCCGGGATTTAGATCCGGAAGAGGGCGCCCAGTTTGCGGCCGAGCAGGGAGTTGGCGGCCAGGATGGTTACGGTCAGGAAGAGCATCGCCCAGACGCCGAGGGCGGCGGCGACGTAGCGGCCGGTCCCCAGGATCTGGAAGAGTTCGTAGAGGGCCTTGGTAATCGGGAAGAAGGCCTGTTTCTGGGCCAGCATCAAGGAATCGGAGACCTCCAGCATCGCGAAGCTGAAGGCGAAGAGGCCGCCGGCGATCAGGTTGGCGCTGATCAGGGGCAGGGTGATCCGGCGCAGGGTGTGCCAGGTCGACGCGCCCAGGTTTTGGGCCGATTCTTCCAGCGCTTCCGCCGTCTGCTGGAGGCCGGCGGTTACCGAGCGCACCACGTAGGGCAGGCGTCGGACCGCGTAAGCGATGATCAGCAGGAGCGTCGGGTTGTTGGCCGGATTGAAGGCGGCGAAGAGGCGGCCCGGCTGGCTGATGGCGATGTAGCCGAAGGCCAGCACGATACCCGGCACCGCCAGCGGCAGCATGGCCAGCAGGTCAAGCAGACCCCGTCCCCGGAAATTTCCCCGCACCACCAGGTAAGCGATCGCCACTCCCAGTACCATGTCGAGTGTCAGCGCCAGCGTCGCGTAATAGAGGCTGTTCTTGATGGACGGCAGGGTGAGAGCGTGGCCGAGCGCCTCCCGGTAGTGGCCCAGCGTCCAGGCCGAGGGAAGGGCCGACTGGTACCAGCCCCGGCTGAAGCTGGTCAGTATGACGCCCAGGTGGGGGAGGGCGGCGGCCAGGAATACCAGCAGGAAAAGGCCGGAGGCCAGCCAGGCCGGTCCGCCGGTCAGCCGCCGGGTTTCGGCGGCCCCGGCCGACTTGCCCAGCATGGCCGCCGATTGGCGTCCAAAGAGAAACTTGCCGGCCGCGTAGATAAGGATCGAGGTGATCATCATGAAGGTTACCAGCGCGTAGGGCAGCGGGTTGTCGCCGATGTCCTTGATGCCGTCATAGATCTGGACCGCGGTCACCCGGGTGTAATCGAACATCAGCGGAGTGCCCAGCTCGGTGAAGGCCCAGATGAATACCAGCGAGCCGCCGGCGAAGAGGCCCGGCGCCGCCAACGGCAGGGTGATGCGCCAGAAGCGTCGCCCGCCGGACGCCCCCAGGTTTTCGGCCGCCTCCTCCATCGCCGGGTCGATATTGGCCAGGGCGGCGCTGGCGTTCAGGTAGAAGATGGGATAGAGGTGGAGCGCCTGGGTGGCCGCCACCGCCCAGAAGCGTCCCTGGCCCAGCCAGTCGACCGGCCGCGACCAGTCCAGGAATCCGAGCTGGACCAGCAGGGCGTTCAAGGCGCCGAATCGGCCGAGCATCTGGCTGATGCCGATGGCCCCGACGAAGGGCGGCAGTACCATCGGGACCAGCACCAGGCCGCCCAGGAGCCGCTTGGCGGGGAAGTCGCAGCGGGCCGCCAGGAAGGCCATCGGCAGCCCGAGCGCGGCCACCAGCAGGGTGGTGGCCAGGGCCAGCCGGAAGCTGTTGCTTACGCCTTCGCGGTAAATGGGGTTGCGGAATATTTCCAGGAAGAATTCCGGGGTGAATTTCCCCCCGTGCAGGAAGCCGCCCTTGAGCGCCTGGAAGAGCGGTCCGAAGAAGAAAAGAACGAAGAAGGCCAGCGTGAGGCCGAGGATAAGCCAGGTCCAGCCGCGCCGGATCACGGCCGCCTCCGGTCGGCGGCCGCCCGGGCCAGCGTTTCGGCCTGCCGGTAGTTTTCCCGGAAGAAGACGGTCCACTCGCGGGTGATGGCGATCTCGTTTTTCTTCTCGCCCAGGGCGGCGGTCGTCTCCCGGAGCGCGGCCGGGTATTCGGCGTTGGCCGGCAGTTGTTCGAGCCGGGCCATCGCCTCCGGGCAGGCCGACGGTCCGCCGGCCGCCTGGATGGCCCGGCCGGCCGCGACCAGTTCCGGGTGGGTGTCAATGCACATCGCCCGGACCAGCAGCCGGATCAGGCCGAACATCGGACCGGTCCAGCCGGGCCGGTAGACGAAACTGCCCGCCTGCAGGTAAGGATTGACGTCCGGGTCGGAGCGGTATGGCCGGCCGGCCTCTCCGTAAGCGTCCTTGCGGATGGGCAGCCGGCGCAGTGAGTACTTGACCGGTCCGCCCGGGGTTCCGATCCGGTAATTCCAGAGGCGCTGTCCCTCCGGGCTGAGCAGGAATTCGACGAAGCGCCGGGCCAGTTCCGCGTCCGGGGCGCCCCTGAGGATGCCGACCGGGTCGGCTGAAAAGGAGGATCCGCCGGTCGGAGTAAAGTAGCGCATCCGTTTCGAACCCTCCTCCCGCTCGACGGTTTCGCTCTGGAAACGTCCGTAGAAATCGATGCACATGCCGGCGGCGGCATTTCCCTGGGCGACGTCGAGCGGCACCTTGCTGGCCGAATCGGTGAAGTAGCGGCAGTTGGCCCCGATTCGCTTGAGCAGGTTAAGCGCCGTCCGCCAGCCCTCGGCCAGTTCTTCGGCTCCGGCCCGGCCGGGATCGAGGCCGGCCCGGGCCGCCGAGGCCGCCATCTGCTCCTGGATCAGCGTTTCAAAGGCCTTGTTGATCGAACCGCTCTTGGAGGGATCGGCCAGGGCGATCCTGCCGAAGAACTCGGGGCGGGCCAGGTCTTCCC
>JAKJFK010000057.1 GCA_022704925.1 candidate division TA06 bacterium
TCCGGCCCATCTCGACCGACATCCGGACATCCACCACTCCGTCCATGGCCGCGGCCACGATGGGCAGGGCGAACTTCTGGCCGGCCAGATCCCAGGAGGTGTCGACCAGGGCCGGGTCCACCGTGCGGCGGCCGGGCACCAGGGCCACTTCGTCAAAGCCGTAACAACGGCGGGCTTTCCTGCCTCTGCCAATCCACATTCCCATGGTCGACTCCCTTGAAGGCGAAGATTATGGTTTTTAGTTTAAGCGAGCGTTTTCTTGAAGTATTCGACCGTCCGGGCCAGGCCGTCGGCAAAGGAGACCCGCGGCTCGTAGCCCAGGACCCGGCGCGCCCGGCCGATGTCGGCCAGCGTCCGCATGACGTCGCCGGGCCGAACCGGCGTGAAGAGCGGTTCCAGGTTCGAACCCAGGATGCGGTTGAGCTCGGCCACCAGGTTCAGGATGGAGTGCTCCCGGCCGCAGCCGACGTTGAAGACCAGCCCGGCCGCGGCCGGGTTGCGCACCGCCAGCAGGGTGGCCTCGGCCACGTTCTCGACCGGGGTGAAATCGCGGCTCTGGGTGCCGTCGCCGTGGACCGGCGGCCGTTCACCCTTGAGCATGCAGGTGATGAACTTGGGGATGACCACCGCGTACTCGTCCTCGAGGCTCTGCCGTTCACCGAAGACGTTGAAGTAGCGGAGACAGGTGACCGGCAGTCCAAACTGGCGGGTGAAGATGTAGCCGTAATGCTCGCCGGCCAGCTTGGAGAGGGCGTACGGAGAGATCAGGGCCGGCAGCTGCGCCTCGGACTGGGGGAAGCGTTCGGCCTCGCCGTAAACGGAGCTGGAGGAGGCCAGGGCGAACTGCCTGACCCCGGCCGCCCGGGCCGCGAACATCATGTTCAGACTGCCGTCGATGTTGACCCGGTTGTAGCTGTAGGGATCGGCCATCGAACGGGGCACCGAGCGCAGGGCGGCCAGGTGAACGACGTAAGAGACGCCCCGGCAGGCCTCGGCGCAGGCCGCCTGGTCGCAGATGTCGCCCCGGAGCACCTCCACTCCCGGGCCGGCGACCCCGGCCAGGTTGGACTCGCGGCCGGAGCTGAAGTTGTCCAGGACGCGCACCGAACCGCCTTCCCGGACCAGGCGTTCCACCAGGTGGCTGCCGATGAAGCCGGCGCCGCCGGTCACCAGGTATTCAGCCATGCTTGCCAACCCGGGAAAGGCAGCCGGAAGGACGGCCGGAAAGGTTTGTTTTAGGGGGGAGTAAGGCTACCATAAATTAATTTTACTACAAGGGCCAACCCCGACGCAAACCGGCGGCGGAATTCTTCAAAACCGCCCCGGTCAATCGTTAACAAGACCGGCGCCATCCGGGATGGAGGCCAGGTAAACGGCCGGTTCGCGGCCGAATTCGGCCCGGAAGGCGGCCCGTAATCTGCGGGCGAAATCCCCGGCGGCGCCGGCGGCCACCAGGTTGACGGTGGCGCCGCCCCAGCCGGCCCCGGAGAGCTTGGCGCCGATGATCCCCGGCTGCCGGTAGGCGGTCTCCACCAGGAAGTCAAGTTCCGGCGTGGAGTTTTCGAAGAGGTCGCGCGAACTGGAATGGGAGGCCCGCATCAGTTCGCCCAGGCGGGCCAGGTCCCCGCGGCGCAGCACCCCGGCCGCCTCCCGGACCCGCCGGTTCTCGTTGACCACGTGTTCGGCCCGGTTCCGGAGCGCCGGGTCGGCCAGGCCGGGAGCCAGCCGCCGGAAATCCTCCGGTTCCAGGTCGCGCAGGGCGGCCAGGCCGGGCCGGCGACCGGCGAAGAAATCGAGGGCGGCCGAGCATTCCCGGCGGCGCCGGTTGTAGCCGGAGGCGGCCAGCCGGCGGCCGCGGCCGGAATCGCAGACGACCACCGCCGCCCGGGCCGGCAGGCGGAAGACCTCGTAATCGAGGGTGCGGCAGTCCAGCCAGAGCAGGGAATCGGCCCGGCCGAAGGCGCAGCCGAACTGGTCGAGGATGCCGCAGCCGACCCCGACGAACTCGTTCTCGGCCCGCCGGCAGAGCTTGACCATCTCCAGCCGGGAGAGGTCGAAACCGGCCAGCCCCTGCAGAAAGAAGCCGAAGGCCAGTTCCAGGGCGGCCGAGCTGCTCAGGCCGGCCCCGAAAGGAAGCGCGCTTTCGATCCGCGCCTCGAAGCCGGGCAGGGAAACCCCGAGCCGCCGCAATTCCCGGACGACTCCCTTGGGGTAATCGGCCCAGGCGCGTTCGGGATCCTTTTCAACCCGGTCGAGGGAGAATTCGCAGGACTGGTCGAGGCGGGCCGAGAAGATCCGGCCGCGGGAACCGGACGCGCGCCGGCCGGAAACGGTGGTCCTGAGGTCGATGGCGGCCAGCAGGACAAAGCCCTCGTTGTAATCGGTGTGATTGCCGAGAATCTCGACCCGGCCGGGCGACTGGGCGGTCACCATGGTTTGGGGCGGGCCGGCGGTTCAGTCGGAACGGCGGCCGGCCGGCCGGGGGATCGCCTGCCGGTAACCGGACCGCAGGGCCTCTTCGTTGAGGGCGATGACGTTCTTCTTGCCGGGGAAGACCGCCGGCAGGGCCTTTTCGAGGGCGGCCAGCCCCGGAAAGGGATCGAACCGGCCGGCGGCGGCGCCGGCGACGTAACCGGCCACCACCATGTTGGCGCAGCGTTCGTCGCCGACCGCCCGGGCGGCGGAAAGAGCCTCCACCGGCACGATCCGCCGGTCCCGGCGGCAGGCCACGGCAACCTGTTCGGAGTTGATGACAAGCATCCCGCGGCG
Source organism: candidate division TA06 bacterium (assembly GCA_022704925.1). GTDB lineage: Bacteria > Ratteibacteria > UBA8468 > MWAK01 > MWAK01 > MWAK01. The sequence goes on from JAKJFK010000057.1 coordinate 2,770, forward strand.
GCCGACCATTCCGGCCAGGTAGTCGAAGGCCAGCGGATCCAGGAAGATGCCCAGTTCCGCCCGCGAAATGATCGGCGAGGGGACCTCCTCGCGGGCCAGGATGACGGTGGAGAAGGCATAGCCGCCGCGCATCTCGGCGCCGTAGATCGGGTAGCAGCTGACGTTGAACCCCTCATTCATGCCGGCGATGGCCAGGAGTTTGCCCAGGGTGATGACGCCCTGGCCGCCGGTACCGCCAAGTATGATTCGGCACATAGAGGTTCCAGTCGTGGACCGGAAAAAGAATCGTGGTTCGTGAAAACTGCTGATATTATAGCACAAGGCCGGAACGGCGATCCGAAGGAGCGCGATTTCCTCCGCCCGGTTCCCATGGTGTATAATCTAAGCGCGGATTTCCACCGATGCGCTACCAATTCCGAACACCTTACATCGCCCTCCTCTGCCTGGCGGCAATGCTTAACGGCTGTGCCGCGCCCCGCAAGGTCATTCTGGCCGGGTCCACCTCGATCCAGCCCTTCGCCGAACTCTGGTCGGACGAATACGCCAAAGAACGGCCGGAGGTCCGGGTGATCGTCCAGGGCGGCGGTTCCAGCGCCGGCGTCGAGGCGGCCCGGTCCGGCACCGCCGACATCGGGATGTCTTCGCGCCAGCTGAAACCCGAGGAGGAGTTCGGGAACGACGGCGCGCCCCGGCTGAAAAAGATCATAGTCGCTTACGACGCCATCGCGGTCATCGTCAACGCCCGCTCCCCGCTGACCGGCATCTCCAGCGCCGAACTCCGGGACATCTTCTCCGGCCGGACCTACTCGTTTCGGGGCCGGCGGCTGACCGTGGTCACCCGCGAGGAGGGTTCGGGAACCCGGGCCAGTTTTGAAGAGGCGGTGATGAAGGCTGACGATGGCCGGACGACGCTTCCCATCTCCAATTCCGCCCTGGTCCAGGACTCCAACGGCGCGGTCCGGGAGATCGTGGCCGGCGATCCCAATGCCATCGGGTACATCTCGCTGGGCCTGGTGGACCGGCGGGTCCGGGCCCTCTCCCTGGATGGGGTGGTGCCCGGCGAGGCTGCGGTCCGCGCCGGGACCTACCGGCTGGTCCGCCCCTTCCTCTTCCTGGTCCGGCCGGAAACGAAATCCCCGGACGTCCGGGAATTCATAAACTTCTGCCTCTCGCCCGAAGGGCAGGAGATCGTGGCCCGCCAGGGACTGCTGAAGGTCTTCCGATGAGGCGCGAAGTAGCCGGCCGGATCCTGCTGGTCATCGCCTGCTCCTCGGTCTTCATGCTGGCGGCGATCACCTTCTTCATCTTCCGGGAGGGGCTGCCGCTGATCATCAAGACCGGTCCGGCCGCCTTCCTGGCCGGCCGCGACTGGGCCCCCTCCCGCGGCCTCTTCGGCATCCGGCCGATGATCCTCTCCTCGGTCTGGATCACGCTGGGAGCGCTGCTCCTGGGTATCCCAACCGGGGTGGCCTGCGCCATCTACCTGGCCGAACTGGCCGGTACTCGCCTGCTGAGGGTACTAAAACCGGCGATCGAACTGCTGGCCGGCATCCCATCGGTGGTTTACGGCTTCATGGGCGTGGCCATCCTGGTCCCGTTGATCCGCAATCTCCTGGGCGGCCCCGGCTTCTCCCTGCTGGCCGGCTGCGTCATCCTGGCCGTGATGATCCTGCCCACCATCATCAGCATCTCCACCGACTCCATCCGGGCGGTACCGCCCGAATTCCGGGAGGCCTCGGTCTCGATGGGGGCCACCCGCTGGCAGACAACCTTCCACGTGATCCTGCCGGCCGCCCGAAACGGAATCCTGGCCTCGATCATCCTGGGCATGGGACGGGCGATCGGCGAAACGATGGCGGTGATCATGGTGGCCGGCAACGCCCTGACCATTCCCCGTTCGCCGCTGGACCCGGTACGGCCGCTGACCAGCAATATCGCCCTGGAGATGGGCTATGCCACCGGGGATCACCAGAAGGCGCTCTTCGCCACCGGCATCGTTCTCTTTATCTTCATCCTGCTGCTTAACATCCTGGCCACCGTCACCGCCCGGCTGGGCGCCGGGGATATGAAGCGATGAAACTCCTGCCCCACAATCCGGCCCGGGACCAGCGGATCATGGAATCCGGCTGCCGGCTGATGGCGGCCCTGGTGCTCTCGATCCTCCTCTTCATCATCGGGTTCATCCTCGCCCGGGGCCTTCCGCAATTGAAGCCGGCCTTCATTTTCGGCCAGCCGGAGATGATGGGCGAGCGCGGCGGCATCTTCCCGACGCTGCTGGGCACCTTTCTCCTGCCCCTGGTCGCCCTGCTGATCGCCACCCCGCTCGGGGTCGGCACCGCCGTCTACCTGACCGAGTACACCCGGCCGAACCGCCTCACCGCCCTCATCCGCTTCGGAACCGAATGCCTGGCCGGCATCCCGTCGATCATCTTCGGCCTCTTCGGGTTCGTGCTATTCGTGGTTACCCTGAAACTCGGCTGGTCGATCCTTTCGGGCGGCCTGACGCTGGCGGTGATGGTGCTGCCGACGATCATCCGGACCAGCGAGGAGGCGATCGGGGCGGTGCCGCGCCACTACCGGGAGGTGGCCCTCTCATTGGGCGCCACCCGCTGGCAGGCCGTCACCCGGGTGGTGCTGCCGAGCGCCTTCCCGGGCATCCTGACCGGCATCATGCTGGCCTTCGGCCGCTCGATCGGGGAGACGGCCGCCGTCATCTTCACCGCCGGCATCTCGCTCAAGCGGCCCCTTTCGGCCCTGGACTCGGTACGCACCATGGCCGTCCATTTCTATATCCTGGTCCGGGAGGGCATCAGCCTGCCGAACGCGTACGGCACGGCGGCGCTCCTGATCCTGCTCATCCTGGCGGTCAACGTGGCCACCTACTGGCTGATGCATCGTTTCCTGAGGCGGATACATGGCTGACCCGATCATCCGGACCGAGGACCTCGGCCTGACCGGCAACGGCGACCGTCTGCTCGGCTCCATCTCGATCGAGCTGGAGCGGAACACCATCCTGGGCATCATCGGCCCGACCGGCAGCGGCAAGACCTCCTTCCTGCGCGTGATCAACCGGCTGATCGAATTCGACCACGGCTACCGGGTAAGCGGCCGGGTCTACTTCGAGGAACGCGACATCTACCAGCCGGAGGTCGACCTGGCCTGGCTGCGCCGCCAGATCGGCATGGTCTTCGCCCTGCCGGTGCCGCTGCCGATGTCGATTTACGACAACCTGGCCTTCGGGCCGCGCCTGAACGGCATCCGGAAACGGGCCGAACTGGACGAACTGGTCGAGAACAGCCTGCGCTCGGCCTATCTCTGGGGGGAGGTCAAGGACCGGCTGGAACTCCCGGCCCTGAAACTCTCCGGGGGACAGCAGCAGCGCCTCTGCCTGGCCCGCATCCTGGCCCTCAAGCCCCGGGTGGTCCTGCTGGACGATCCCTGCAGCGGCCTGGATCCCATCTCCACCAGCCGGATCGAGGAGGCCATCCTCAGGCTGAAGAAGCACTTCTCCTTCATCCTGGTCACCAACAACACCAAGCAGGTGAGCCGGGTGGCCGACCGGACCGCCTTCTTCCTTTACGGAGACCTGGTCGAGATCGGTCCCACCGCGAAAATCTTCACCGCGCCGGCCGACCGGCGCACCAACGATTACCTAACCGGCCGTTTCGGCTGAGCCGCCCATGAACGAAATCAAAATCGCAATCGAACGGCTGAACCTCCATTACGGGAATTTCCAGGCGCTCCGGGAGATCAACGCCGCCTTCCCGGCCGGACGGATCACCGCGCTCATCGGCCCGTCCGGCTGCGGAAAATCAAGCCTGCTGCGCTGCCTGAACCGGATGAACGACCTGGTGCCGGGCGTCCGGGTCGAAGGACGGATCCGCCTGGACGGGGAGGAGATCTCCCGACCGGAGATCGACCTGGTCGGTCTGCGCAAACGGGTGGGCATGGTCTTCCAGAAACCGAACCCGTTCCCGCTTTCCGTTCGGGAAAATGTCACCTACGGCCTGCGCATCCACAACCTGGCCCCGAGGGCGGATTGGGACGGGATCGTGGAAGAGAGCCTGCGCCGGGCCTGGCTCTGGAGGGAGTTGAAGGACCGGCTCTGCAGCAACGCCCTCTCCCTGCCGCTGGACCAGCAGCAGCGCCTGTGCGTCGCCCGGCTGCTGGCCATGAAACCGGAGGTGCTGCTGCTGGACGAACCGGCCAGCGCCCTCGATCCGATCGCAACCGAAAAACTTGAGGAACTCCTGCGGGTGCTCAAGCAGGATTACACGGTGGTTATCGTCACCCACAACATGGACCAGGCCGCGCGACTATCCGATTTCTGCGGTTTTTTTCTGCTCGGAGAAATGCTCGAGTTCGGGGAGACCGCGGCGATGTTCCGGAAACCGGCCCGGCCCGAAACCGAAAACTACATCACCGGCCGGTTCGGATGAGGCGGGCCAATCAAGGGGAGGTTGCCAAATGAAGAGGCAGATGGACCTGGAGATGCAGGAACTCAAGCGTCAGCTGATACTCATGGACAGCCGGGCCGAGGAGGCCATCACCAGGGCCACCCGGGCGCTGGAGCAGCTCTCGCCCGAACTGGCCCAGGAGGTCATCAAAAACGACACGGAAATCGACCGGATGGAAAACGAGCTGGAGGAGAAGACCGTCGTTTTCATCGCCCGCCACCAGCCGTTGGCCAGCGACCTGCGCTTTATCGTGATGGTCTCCAAGATCGCCAGCGAACTGGAACGAATCGCCGACCTGGCGGTGGATATCGCGCAGCGCGCCCTGGAACTGGTCGGCCAGCCGCATATCAAGCCGCTGATCGACATTCCCAAGCTGACCCGGCTGGCCCAGCAGATGGTCAACAAGTCAATCGAGGCCTTCGTGAACCTTGACGGGGACCTGGCCCGCTTCGTCCGCAGCCAGGATGACCAGGCGGATTTCCTGCGCGACGCCATCTATCTCGAACTGACCGAGATCATCAGCCGAAACGGCAACCTGGCGCCCCGGGCCATTCCGCTCATCCTGGTCGCCCGCCACCTCGAACGCATCTGTGACCACGCCACCAACATCGCCGAGGACGTGGTCTTCCTGGCCGAAGCCAAGACGATCAAACATTCCGGCGCCGGCGCCGCCTGAGGCCTTCAGGCGCGGCGCAGCCGCGGACCCGGGGGAGGCGCTTCACCATTCCCGCCCCCCCGGCCCCCGGTCCGGGCGCGCTTCTGCTGGTACATCAGCCGATCGGCCTGAATCAGCAGTTCATCGATTGAAACCGGCTGTTCCGGCGAGAAGATGGCCAGGCCGGTACTGATGGCCAGCTGGTACTTGCGAGCATTGCCGGCGTTGAACTTATCCAGGCCCCGATTCAGGCGCTCGGTAAGCAGCTTGCTGCTGAAATCGGGGGCGCCGATGGCCAGGACCACGAACTCGTCCCCGCCGATCCGGGCCACGATATCCGATTCCCGGAAGAGGGTTTTGAGGACGTTGGCGGCGTCGATGATGGCCTGATCTCCCTCCTGGTGGCCGAAGGTATCGTTGATCTGCTTCAACCCGTTGAGGTCGGCAAAAAGCAGCACCAGGTCCTTCTTTGAGCGTTTTGAAATTTTCATCTGCTGCTCGGCCAGGGTGAAGAAGCCCCGGCGGTTGTAAAGCCCGGTCAACTCGTCCCGCATCGAGATGGTGCGCAGCTCCTCCTCAAAACGGCGCCGGGAGGTGATGTCGCGCAGCACCGTGACCCGGACTTCGCGCCCCTGGTAGGGCATCTTGCGGGTCTGGGCCTCGGCGTAAAAAGAAGTCCCGTCCCGCTTGATCATCTGGCATTCCTGGGGCGCGGGATCCGGTTCGGCATCGTACAGGCGCTGCTGAACCATGCCCCGGTGTTCCGGGATTACCAGTTTTACGAATTCCAGGTTCCGCAGCTCCTCGATCGGATAACCGAAGATCTCGACGAAGCGCGTGTTGACGTCGAGGATCCGTTCGGCCTCAATCAGGGCCACGCCCTCGAAGGCCGATTCGGAGAGGATCCGGAACCGGGTCTCGCTTTCAGCGAGAGCCGCCTGCGATTCACGCTGGATGAGAAGGTACCAGAGGATGAGAAAATAAATAAGCGCGGAGGTTCCCAGGATGAAAAGCCAACCCTTGAAGACGCTGGCCAGTATTAGAATGGCGGGGCTTTTTATGAACCGGAAGAGGAACTCGTCCGTCAGCAGGATCCAGAAGCCGCTGAAAAGTGCGTAAAGACCGGTAATGACCAGAGCCGGCCAGTTGTTGTTGCTTTGAAGACGAAATTTCAGTAGTCGCCTGAGCATGAGAACGATGGACCTACCTCCTTTCTTAACACCAATCTTTTTGGCAAATCAACTCATTTCGTCGCCGGCGCGTACCGGTAATAATCCTCGGGAACGCTCTTTACGATCTCGTTCACGGCGTTGTCCAGCATCACCATCAGGGCCTTCTCCATCGGCGTGTTGCGGTACTTTTCCAGCCC
>JAKJFK010000270.1 GCA_022704925.1 candidate division TA06 bacterium
CCTCGCTGCCCCGGATCAGCGCCACCAGCACCGATTCCTTGGGCAGCGGGATTTCCGATACCTGCTTGCCGACCGCGGGGGAATTGTCGGGAAGATCGACCCGGACCAGGGCCAGTTTTCCCTTGCGGAAGGTAACCAGATTGACGATGTCCGAGAGGGAGACCTCCTCTTCGATCACCCGGGCCAGGATGCCGGTGCTGTCGATGGGGACGTCGACGCCCAGTTCGTTGAAGATGTGTTCGTTGCGGCTGTCGTTGACCCGGGCCACGGTCCGGTCCACCCGGAAGAGTTCCTTGGCCAGCTGGCAGACGATCAGGTTATCCTCGTCGCTGCCGGTCACCGCGGCCAGCACGTCGGCCCGTTCGATTCCGGCCGCGTCCAGGGTATGCAACTCGCAGCCGTCGCCATTGATGACCAGGATGTCCAGTTCCTGGCCGATCCGGTCGCAGGTGGCCCGGTCCTTGTCCACCAGGGCCACGGTATGATTATCGCGCACCAGCCGGTGGGCCAGGTAGTAGCCGACGTTTCCGCCCCCGATGATGATCACGTACATTTATTTGTCGAAGAGCAGTTTGCGAAAGGCCTCCGAGACCAGCGTGGTCTCGCTGACGGTATCGACCGCCATCTTCTGAAAGGTCTCGGCGCGAACCGGGTCGTAGATCCGGGCCAGGACCTTCTCCTTGCCGAATAGTTTGCGGGCGACCTGGGTGGTGACCAGGTTGGTGTTGTCGTTGTCGGTTACCGCCAGCAGGGCATCCGCCTTTTCGATGCCCGCCTCCCTTAGAACCTCCGGTTCGTAACCGTTGCCGGAGATCAGCAGGCCGCTGAAGGACCGGCCGAGCCGGGCGAGGCTCTCCTGGTTGCGGTCGATGACCACCACGTTATGCCCCTCGCTGTCCAGCGCCTGGGCCAGGTCGATACCCACCCGGCTGCATCCCACGATGATGATGTACATTTTATCGATCCGCTTTCGTTCCCGGCGTCCGGATCTCCAGCCTGGCTTTCAGGGCTCCCAGTTTTGCGGGACCGATACCCGGAACTTCTTTAAGTTCGTCCAGCGTTCGAAACGGCCGGCGGCTTCGATGGGTGATGATGCGCCGGCTCAGTGCCGGTCCGATGCCCGGCAGGGTTTCGAGTTCTTCGGCCGTGGCGGTGTTGGGGTCGATGCGGGCCTGGAGGTCTCTTTCCAGCATCCGGACGCGCGCAGTCCCGCGCTGCCGGTTTTCCAGCTCCGCCAGCCGGCGGGCATCGGACTCCAGGTACCGGTAATGGACACCGTTGCGATTCTGGAAAGTCAGGACCGCCTGCCCGACCAGGAGGCTGCCGGTGATGAGAATGACGCCCAGCCGTTCTCTGGCAGTCAGGAAGTCCATTTATGAGGTATATTATTGAACTTCGGCTTCCAAAAGTCAAGCGCGGCGGTCTTCGTTTTGCGTCGCGGTGCTGCGCGCTGGACAAAACTACGCCGCTCGGCAACGAGCCTCGCCGTGTTCCCGGGCCTGGTAAGACGGCTCGGGCCCCGGCTACTCATTGCCTCGCCCGGCTTGTTTTGTAGCCATCGCTACGCAAGCGCCGCTCACCGAAGACCGCCGCTTAAGGGGAACAGACGAAAAGCAAAGACAAGGAAAAGGCAAAACTACGCGACGCCGTTCACCGGATTCGTCTGAAGCTGGATTCAGAAACAATGGCGCCGTGAAGCAGAGCGAAGCACGCTTCACGGCCGTGAACCGTGTTTCGAGCTTGCGAGGAACTCTGGTTCACGGCTTAAGGGGAACAGACGAAAGGCAACTACAAGGATAGCGTAGGTGGCGATTACAAGCCACGTTTTTTGCCTGTCATTCCCGCGGATAGTAGGCGGGAATCCATGTTTGTGTGTGTTTTTTTTTTTTTTTTTTT
>JAKJFK010000058.1 GCA_022704925.1 candidate division TA06 bacterium
CTCCAGCCGTTCGGGCAGCAGCGGGTGGAACTGGCTGTTGGTGTGGGTGCCCACCCCGTGCGCCTCCAGGGCCCGGGCGATGTCGGAGCGCCGGTTGCGGATCAGCCGCCGGTACTTGTCGCCGATCAGCAGGAACTGCGCCCGCAGCCCGTGCTCGCTCAGCAGCTCCGCCAGCCAGCCGATCCGGTCGTCGCCACCCTCGGACTCCGGCCGGTAAATATCCTCAACGTCGAACTTAAGCATGATATCGGTCATCTTTTTTCCTTTTTCCAGCCGAAGAGAACGGTTGCTGAATCATCCGCCCTGCCCTATAGTTGTTTTTTTCTTTCTCTTTCAAAACACTGGTTTTCGATGAGAGAACTTCTCGGAGTCCGGGTGCAAAACAAGCGAAACGAGGGAATGAGTATCCGGGGCGCGGCCCGTCATGTAGTTGCTTTTCCTGTCTTTCCCCCGAAGCCGAGTCCGGATCCCCGGCGCCCCGAACACGGAGAGCCCTCGTTCCCGAGTCGCGTAGCTTTTGACCCGGACGCAGAGTGGACGCGAAGCGAAGGCCGCCGTGCCGCTTACTCCCATTCAATCGTCGCCGGCGGCTTGGAGCTGACGTCGTAGACCACCCGGTTAACGCCCTTCACCTCGTTGATGATGCGGTTGGCGATCTTGCCCAGCAGGGGGTGCGGAATCGGGGTGAAGTCGGCGGTCATGCCGTCCTTGCTGCAGACGGCCCGCAGGGCGATCACGTTTTCATAGGTTCGGGCGTCGCCCATCACGCCCACGGTCTTGATCGGCAGCAGCACCGCCAGGGCCTGCCAGATGCGGTCGTACCAGCCGGCCTCCTTGATTTCCGCGATGTAGATGCGGTCGGCCTGGCGCAGAATTTCGAGCCGCTCCCGGGTAATCTCGCCCAGGATTCTTACCGCCAGGCCGGGCCCCGGAAAGGGATGGCGTCCGGTGATTTCGGCCGGCAGGCCGAGCTCGGCCCCCAGTTCCCGCACCTCGTCCTTGAAGAGATACTTGAAGGGTTCGATCAACTTCAGGTCCATCTTCTCCGGCAGACCGCCCACGTTGTGGTGGCTCTTGATGCGCGAGGTGGGGCCGCCGAAGACCGATTGGCTTTCGATCAGGTCCGGGTAAAGGGTCCCCTGGGCCAGGTACTTGATTCCGCCCAGGCGCCGGGCCTCCTCTTCGAAGATCCGGATGAACTCCTCCCCGATAATCTTGCGTTTCCGTTCCGGGTCGGCCACCCCGGCCAGTTTTTTGAGGAACCTTTCCCGGGCGTCGATCACGGTCAGGTTGATGTGAAAGTGCTTGCGGAAGGTGGTCTCCACGCTCTCCCGTTCGCCGGCGCGCAGCAGGCCGGTGTCCACGAAGATGCAGTGGAGCCGGTTTCCCAGCGCCCGGTGCAGGAAGACGGACAGGACCGAGGAATCAACCCCGCCGGAGAGGGCGCTGACCACCTGGTCTTTGCCCACCCGTTCCCGGATCCGGGTCGTCTCCTCGCGGATGAACGAGGCCATTGTCCAGTTCGGCTTGCAGCCGGCGATCCGGAAGAGGAAGTTGTGAAAGATCTCCGCGCCTTTCGGCGTATGGCTGACTTCGGGGTGGAACTGGAGTCCGTAGAGCGGCCTGGTGCGGTGGCGGAAGGCGGCGGCCGGGCAACTGCGGGTGGCGCCGATGACCTCGAAACCGGCCGGGATCCGGGCCGAGTAGTCGCCGTGGCTCATCCAGGCGATGAAACGGGCCGGCAGGCCATGGAAGAGGTCATCTCTCTTCAACACCTGGAACATGGTCCGGCCGTACTCCCGCTTGCCGGCCGATTTGACTTCGCCCCCCAGGGTGTCGGTCATCAGGTGCATGCCGTAACAGAGTCCCAGTATGGGTATTTCCAGGTTAAAAATACCATCGGCGGCGGTCGGGTGCCCGACCTCCGAGACACTGGCCGGGCTGCCGGAGATGATGACCGCCTCCGGTTTCCGTTTCCGGAGGTCGGCCAGCGGAGTGTTGTAAGGCAGAATGTCGCAGTAAACCCGGGCTTCCCGAACCCGACGGGCGATCAACTGGGTGTACTGGGATCCGAAATCAAGAATTATGACCATGTTGGGCTCCGCGGGAAAGGTTGGCGCCGGGTTCCGCCGAAGGGCGGGTTTTGATTATTTTATCATGAGGTCAGCCGGTTACCGGTTCCAGCCGGAGTACGGACGGTTCGGATCGGCCGCCGGCCGGAATGGTGTGCGGCTCGAAGTAGAAGGAGACGAAGACCCGCATTTCGTGCCGGTTGTCCCAGAGATGCAGTTCGTGTGAGCGTCGGCCGCCAATGGCGATTCGAAGGCCGATGCCCTCCGCGAGGCCGGGGACGAAGATCGGGCCGGGTTCCTTCACGATGGCCCGCATCGGGGTGTTGAATTCCTGCTCTCCGGCGGCGGTTTTTATCACGGCCCGGCTCTGGACACCGAACTTTTTGTGCAGGTTTAACCCGAGCGTGAGGTCGGTTTCGATTGCCCGGCCGGTCGGGTTCTCCTGCCAGCCGGTTACGGTCAGACCGGTCCGGTCGAGCTTGACCTGCCGTTTCATGACCAGGCCGCGCCAGTGGCCGTCCCGCACCCGGTAACTCAGGGTCGCCTGGTCCGGGGCGGACGATTCGATCTGCCAGGCCTGGAATTGGCTTTCGAAAGTCGGGCTGCCGGCATAACCGTTCGGTCCGTCCAGCCAGGTTGAATTCAACGGCGAAAGCAGGTGCTGGCCGTGCCAGGTGAAGCTCATCAGCCGGCCGCCGAAGCCGGGGGTCAGGGTGGCCGCGCCGGGCGGGTTGTTCAGGTCGTGGAGTTCCTGGTGAAAGTAGCCGCCGATATCCCCGGCCGACATCGCCTCGGGCCGGACGGCCGGCCGCATCTTGAGCCCGGCCGCCTCCGGGGCGGAATCCAGCCAGCGCCGGGCGGTTTCGTTCTGGGCCAGGAAGCGCAGCCGCCAGGTGGCCAGGTCCGGCCAGATGCACAGCAACCCGCGCTCCTGGATCGCCTGCCAGACGCCCAGCGGACTTCTTTCCGGGGCGAAATAGAGGGTGCAGGCATTCCTCATCATGAAATGGTCGTTGTGAAAATCGGAGTCGCAGACCAGCGGGTAGCGCGCCTGGACCGGGCGGTAGCTTTCGAGCCACTCCGGCTGGAAGGCGAGGTAATTGTCCAGTTCGACGGCGCCGATCCGGAGTTTTCCTTCCAGTTTCGTGAATTCTTCCAGCCACTTGTCGCCGTGGGTGCGGACCGGGTGGGCGCAGACCTTGAGGTTGCGCCGGCCCGGGAAGTAGAGGCTGGCCACGTGGAAACGGGGGCGGCGGTGACTCAACTCGTAACCCCGGATGAGAATCGGGGGCCCGTCTTTCAGCTGGCGCGCCTTCCGGTAGGTGGTGCGGGCCGCCTCCAGGCGATGCTCGGTCAGGCCGAGCAGGTCGTATGCTTCTTCACGGAATAATTTCAAGACCTGTTCGACGGGGAATCCTGATTTGTGGGGTCCGGATTCGTCGGCGTGGCAGTGCAGGTTTCCTTTGAGCGGCTTGGGATCCATCTCAGGTCTTCTCCTTGGTTCGCCGGGCGGTGGTTTTGGGTTGAGGATCGGCAATTCCGTAAAGGCGGGCCGGGTTATCCCAAAGCCAGCCCCGGGCGGCCGCCACGGCCTCGGATCGGTCCATCAAGCCCTTTTCAATCCGCCGGGCCAGGACGGCGGCCAGGTTTTCCCGGGCAATCTCGAGGTGGCCGATCACGTTTTCGACGCTGTGGACATAATCGCCACCGAAGCCCAGGATCTTGCCGGGCGGAACCATATCCAGCAGCTCGTCGAGGAAGGAGATGGTCATGGCCGGGCTGATGATATGCGCCCAGGTCAGGTTGACCCAGGCGTTCGGGAAGACCTTGGCGATCATGGCCATCTCCCGGCACCAGGGGATGCCGGCGTGGTAGACGTCAAACTTCGTCTCCGGGTGCAGGCGCAGCAGCGGCACGATGTGCAGCGGGTTGTAAACCCGGAAATCGATCCAGGCATTCCAGACCGCCCCGGTGTGGATGACCATCACCAGGTCCAGTTCCCGGGCGCAGTCGGCCAGGTGGTGCATCAGGCTGGAGTTGAGCGTCCATTGCTCGGCCGGGCGCAGGCCGTTTCCGGCCGCCAGTTTCTGGTAGGCGGCCCGGGCCGGACCCAGCCGGGGCCGGCCGACCGACCCGTTTTCAACCAGGTCGCTGAAGGCCGTTTCCAATTCCGCCTCTTCCACGCACCAGGCGGCCGTCTTCAAACCCAGGCATCCGGTTGCCCGGGCCGACTTCAGGAAGGCGCGCTGGCCTTCCAGAAAGGCGTCGAGCGTAGGCAGGGAACGGCCCAGCCGCTTTTCCAGGTTTTCAATCCCGGGCCGGTCCAGGCTGCCCAGTCCGACCGGCCTGATCACCAGCTCGAAGAGTTCGGATTCGCCCGGCTCCAGGGGTTCGGTGCGCTGGGTGATTACCTTCCGGATGCCGGCCTCTTCCAGGATTTTCCGGTAGATGCCGGCCCGGTTGTACGACTCGAAGATGGCCTGGGCCTTCATCAGGCCCGGCCGGTCGAGCCGGTCAAGGCCGAAAAAGCGTTTCAGGGCCAGGCGGATCATCCGGCCGTAGCCGGTCTGGCTGACCTGGGGCCAGTAGGGTGCCAGGCGTTTCCATTTTTCTTCGAGCGGAACCGGCCGGCCGCCGCGGCCGACTACCAGGTTCAGGTCGTTCCGGCTCATTCCGGACGAGAGCAGGTCGCCGCCGATGTATATTTCCAGGAGCAGCGAAAGAACGTCGAAGCCGCCTTCGAGGCGCTGCCGTTCCGGAACGAGGTGCTCGTGGGTATCCAGGACCGGCAGCCGGTCCAAGCCTTCCCTCAGCGCTTCGATGGTCTTCATTTTTCAGGACTCCGGTGGTTTCCGGCCGGGGTATTCGCGCACCCAGGCCACGAAATTAGCCAGGACCGCCAGGCCGGTTTCACCGCTTTTTTCGGGGTGGAACTGGGTGGCGAAGATCGCTCCGGACTGCAGGGCCGCCGTGAAGGAAAGCCCGTACTCGGAGAGGCCGATCGCCCGTTCGGTCACCCCGTAATAGGAGTGCACGAAATAAAAGTAGGCTTCTTCGCCCAAGCCCCGGAAGAGCGGCGAGTCAGTCTGGAAGGCGACCCGGTTCCAGCCGATCTGGGGCACCTTGACCCGGTTCGGGAAACGCTGGACCCGGCCCGGGATGATACCGAAGCCCGGTTCGCGCCCCTCGGCGCTGCCGGAGAAGAGCAGCTGGAAGCCCAGGCAGATGCCCAGGAAGGGCCGGTTGGAGGCGAGGTATCCGGCCAGCGGGGCCAGCAGGCCGCCGTGCCGCAGGTTGGCGACCGCCGCGTCGAAGGCCCCGACGCCCGGCAGAACGACCGCGCCTGCCCCGTCCAGCCGGTTCGGGTCCGGGCTGACTTCCACCCGGGCGCCCACCCTTTCGAGCGCCTTGCTGACGCTGCGCAGGTTGCCCAGCCCGTAATCCACCACCCAGATGTAGCCGTTCATTTTGACGGAGCGTGAAAAGACAGGGAATGCGGGCGGCCGGCGGCCCGGGTTAGCGTGCAGCCCGGGCCGGCCTCTTTCCGCCGTTTCGTCCGGCCGCCTGCCGGAGCTCCCGGCGCAGCTTTTCCTGGACCAGGGTCGTGGTCAGGTCGCCCCGGGTCCGCTCGAGGATGCCCCGGTCGCTGTCAACCATGCGGCGAAGTCCGCGCAGGATGGCGTCCGGGTAGTCGAGCGAGAAGAGAAAGTGGTAAAAACTATCCATCACCTGGAGTATCCGTTCGGCCTCAGCCAGCCGGTCCTTGCGCAGCTGGTCCAGCAGGTGGCGCCGCATCTCCCCGATTGATTCGGCCATCCCGTTCAGGTATTCGGGCGCGTGCACGCCGATTTCATCGAGGGTGGGCAGCCGTTTTTCATTCAGGACCGCCAGGGTGATGGCCGCCTCAGCGTACTCCTTTTCGGCCATGGTCACGAATCCCGCGAAACGGAGATCCGGGTGTTTCGCAACCCGCTCCTGGATTTCCCGGAGGCTGAGCCCGGCCTTTACCAGGTGACTCCGGGCCTCCGGCCACTTGTGCCGATGGACCTCCTTGATTACCTCCGAGGCCATGCGCACTAACTCCCGGCAGGCCGGCAGCACGGCCTCCCGGGCCCGGTCCTTGCGGTCCAGTTCCTTCTTTATCTCCGTTTCCAGCTGCTGGAGCGCCTTTTCCATGTTTGCCTTTCCGGGGGGACGAATCTTCAGCGCCGGCTGATCAGGTGCGCCAGAACCCCGGCGCCGAAACCATTGTCGATATTGACCACCGAAACGTTGGGACTGCAGGAGTTAAGCATGGTGAAAAGCGGCGTCAATCCGCTCAGGGAGGCCCCGTAGCCGACCGAGGTCGGGACCCCGATCACCGGCCGTCCGCAGAGGCCGCCGACCACCGAAGGCAGGGCCCCCTCCATGCCGGCCACCACCACCAGGCAGGTGGCCCGCTGGATGAGCGGCACCGAGTCCAGCAGCCGGTGCAGGCCGGCCACTCCGACGTCGTGGAGGCGCTTGACCCGACTGCCCAGGACCCGGGCGGTCAGTTCCGCCTCGGCGGCCACCGGGAGGTCGGCGGTGCCGGCGCTGACCACCATTACATAGCCCCGGCCGGAGGGCCTGGGCAACGGTCCGGTGGCGATCCGGGCTTCCGGAAAGTACTGGAGGGCGGGATGAATCAGTTTCAGATCCGGCGCCCGTTCGGCCGCCAGTCGGGTGATCAGGAAACGGTCGGGCCGCCGGCCGGCGGCGATCGCCTTGACGATACCGGCCAGCTGGGCGTCGGTCTTGCCCGGGGCGTAGATGACTTCCGGGAATCCGAAACGGAGTTCCCGGTGCGTGTCGAGCCGCGCAAAGCCCAGGTCCCGGTATGGGAGGGCTTTAAGTTCGTCCAGGGTCCGCTGCAGGCTCTTTCGGCCGGAACGGTAGTCGCGCAGCAATTCGGAAAGGTCCTTTTCGTTCATGGTCACGGGTGCGTGGGAAACAGCGTCTGACTTGCAGATAGTTTACTTTTTTCACGCGGGGGGTGTCAAAAGAAGGGCCGGGTGGAAAGGACGGCTAAACGACGGTCACGCCGGCGTAGCCGACCACCGAATCGTAGTCTCCCGAGACCTCGCCGCTGGTGGCGTAGGCGGCCAGCCTGGCCTCGGTGGCGCCGAGGCGCCGCGCCGTTTCCAGCATTACCGCCGCCGGCCCGGCGCCGCACATCGAGATCTCCCTTTCCACGACCCGGTCCAGCAGTCCGGCCGGGTCAAGCGACAGGACCGCTTCGAGGGCGTACCGGTCCTTTTCCCGGACCAGCCGGTCCGGTTCGTAATGGGTCAGGTCCGAACTGGCGACCACCAGGGCCGGGGTTCCGGAGGTTCCGATGAAAGCGGCCAGTTCCGCACCCAGCTTGAGGATCGGTTCCACCTCCAGCGAGGCGATGCTTATCGGGACGATGGTCAGCGGGCCCCCGGCGCTTACCTGCAGGAAGGGGAGCTGGACTTCGATCGAATGCTCGTAGCGGTGGGCTTCGGAATCGATCCGGAGCCGGGAGCCGGGTTCCGGAAAGCCCCGGCCGGAAAGGTCGGGGACCTCGACTTCACCCAGCGGCGTCTGCCATCGGCCGGGCGGGGCGAGCGCGAAATCGGCGCCCCGGCCGGTATGGTTGGGGCCCAGGATGATGACCAGTTCCGGGATCCGGACCAGGTTGAAGACGGCGCCGGCCACCGGGCCGGAGTAGGTGTAACCGGCGTGGGGTGCCATCATGCCGACGGCCGCTTGGCGGGTCTGGGGCTCACCCAGGCAATCCTGCACCAGCCGTTTCAGCTCAAACGGGTCGGCCGGGTAAAATTGTCCGCTGACCACCGGGTATCGTATCATCCGGTCAGGTTTTCCAATCCTGCTTCGGTCACCAGGAAGGTATCTTCCAATCTCAAGCCGCCCCAGCCGGGCAGGTAGATACCCGGTTCGATCGTTATGACCATGCCCGGGGCCAGCACGTCTTTGCTGCCCGGCGCCAGCACGGGCCGCTCGTGCACCGAAAGGCCCACCCCGTGGCCGATGGCGTGAATGAAGGACTTCCCGAGCCCGTGTCTCTCCAGCACCTGTCGGCCGGCCCGGTCGACCTCGGCCGCCCGGACGCCCGGTCCGGCGGCCGCTTCGGCGGCGGCCTTCGCCTCTTCCAGGCAACGGTAGCGCCGGAGCAGTTCCTTATCTTTTTTACCGGTGAAAGCCACCCGTGTCAAATCGGAGCAATAGCCGCGCCACCGGGCGCCGAAATCGAAGACCACCCGGTCGTTCCGGCCCACCCGGCGGCCGCCCGGCTGCGCGTGCGGGAAGAGCCCGGAGATCCCGGCGCCGGCGACCGGCGGAAAGGCCGCCTCCGCATCCCGGGCCGCCAGTTCGGCCTGGAGGATCCGGACCAGCTCCCGTTCGGAAAGGCCCGGGCGGGTCGCTTTTTTCAGCCGGCGCCAGACCGCCGAGGTTATGCGGCCGGCCCGGCGCATGAGGGCCCGCTCCTCCGGTTCCTTGACCGCGCGGATTTCCATCGGGATCGAGGTGGCCGCCAGGTTAAGATCCGGCTGTTTCTCCTTGAGGCGCAGGTAGGTGTTCAGCGGAAGTTCCGATTCCAGACCGACGGGACCTTTCCGGAGCCTTTTTAGCCGGCCGGTCATCTCAATGGTTGGCGCCAGCGGGAGTTTTCCCGGCTGGTAATGAAGGGCCTCTTCGAAGGCGAGCGGCTGGGCGAAAAGACGGATTTCCTTGCGGTCGGCCAGGACCCAGACGCCCTCCAGGAAGAGGCCGGTGAAGTAGCCGACGTTTTCGGGGAGGGTAAGCAGGCAGGCGGCCAGGCCATGCCGCTCCAGGGCCCGTTTCAATTTGCCCCGCCGACTGGCCAGGCTCTCTTCAGAGCAGGGCGGCCAGGAGGGCTTTTTGAAAGTGGAGCCGGTTTTCGACCTGGTCCCAGACGATTGATTGGGGGCCATCAATGACCTCGGCGGAAATTTCCTCACCCCGGTGGGCCGGAAGGCAGTGCAGAACCATGGCGCCGGGCGCGGCCCGTTTCAGCAGTTTCTGGTTGACCTGGTAGTTCTTGAAGGCCCGCTTCTTGGCGGTCTGCTTCTCCTCGCCCATGCTCAGCCAGACGTCGGTGTAG
>JAKJFK010000271.1 GCA_022704925.1 candidate division TA06 bacterium
TGGCGATGACCCCCGAGGCGGTCAAGTTCGTCACCCCCCTCACCTTCCAGAGTCTAACCGGAGAGCGGGTTTATCTTGACATGTTCGATGAGGCCGGTGCGGCCGAGTGGGAGATTGAACACGTTTCGCTGGCCGAGTGGGCCGACCTCGTCCTGGTATGCCCGGCCACGGCCAACCTGATCAGCAAGGCGGCCGTCGGGCTGGCCGATGACCTGCTCTCGGCCACCCTGCTGACCACCCGGAAGCCGGTCGTCTTCGTACCGGCCATGAACTCCGGCATGTGGAACAACCCCATTCTGCAGGCCCGGGTGGCCGAACTGAAGCGTCATGGCCATGCTTTCCTGGGACCGGCCGCCGGCCGGCTGGCCTGCGGCACCTCCGGAACGGGCCGGATGGTTGAGGTGGAAGCGGTCCTCAAGTTTGTCCTTCAGATGAAGACGCACCAAAACCGGGAGAAAAAATGCTGAAAGTCGGGGCTTTTCTGGGATCATTCCGCCTGGGGGCAAAGGAATCCTTTGACAAGTGCCGGGAACTCGGCCTGGATGGCATCGAGTTGAGCAATATCCGGGACGAACTGATGATCGAATCCCTCTCCGAGAGCGCGATCGAAGATATCCGCCACCGGGCCGCCGCGGCCGGGCTGGTCATCAGTTCGGTCTGCGGAGACCTGGGCGGCCACGAGTTCACCGACTCCGGCGACGTTGAGGAACGGATCAAGCGCACCATGAAGATCATGGATGTCACCCGGGCCCTCGGTTCCCGGATCGTCCAGACCCACATCGGCTCCATTCCGGCCGACCCGGAGGCGCCGGCCCGCAAGGTCATGGCTTATGCCATGGACCGGCTGGGCGAGTACGGAGACCGGATCGAGTGCCGGCTGGCCTCGGAAACCGGCCCCGAGGCGGCCGAAGAACTGGGTGCTTTTCTCAAGGAGATCAAGCACGAATCGATCAAGATCAACTATGACCCGGCCAACCTGGTGATGAAGGGCTTCGACCACCTGGCCGGGGTCGCCATTCTCAAGGATTACATTGTCCAGACCCACGCCAAGGACGGCAAGCGCCGGAACGGCGAAGTTCCGCTGGGCGAGGGAGACGTTGATTTTCCGGTTTATATCAAGGCCCTCCGGGATATCGGCTTTGACGGTTTCTTCATTATCGAACGGGAAGTCGGTCCGAACCCGGCCGAAGACATTGCCCGGGCCAAGGACTTCCTGCGCCGTTTTTAAGGATTCCCGCCCTGTTTCCAGGGCTGCCGGCGAAACCCGGCCTTTGTAAGAACCGGAGCCCGGAAAGAATTTGATAAACCGAGGGGCCTCCGGGCGTGATTTTTTCGAAAAACAACCCGGCGTGAAAGCCGGCACACCCACATCAGGAAAGGAGAAGGTCAAATGGGATTGAAGGAATTCTCTCTGGTGCCGAAGGATTATCCGAAGGTTGAAACTCCCTACCGGCGCATCAAGACCGCCCTCCCGGTCCCCGAATCGATCGATTTCTTCAAGAAACTCTGGGCCAGCGAACCGATTTCCATGCGCTGCGAGCCGCCGGTGCTCTGGCACCGGAGCAGCGGTCTGAACGTCTTCGATCCTTACGGGAACAAGTGGCTGGACTGGTCCTGCGGGGTGCTGGTAACCAGCGTCGGCCACAATCACCCGGCCATCCGGGCGGCCATTGAAAAGCACCTTCAGAGCGGCGCGCCCCTGCATACTTACATCTTTGCCAACGAGGCCCGGGCCCGGCTTGCGGAAAAGATCATCGAAATCACCCCGGCCGAGCATGACCGGGTCTTCCTGCTGACCACCGGTTCCGAGGCGGTCGAGGTCTCCCTGAAGGTGGCCCGGACCTACGGCGTCCGCCGCAACCCGAAGAAGCGCTACGTCATAAGTTACCA
>JAKJFK010000272.1 GCA_022704925.1 candidate division TA06 bacterium
ACCGCTTCTCCTTTTCGACCGCCGCCGCCTCTGAGACCACCCGTCCCTTGACCGGCCAGGCGAAACCAGGCCCCGTGGAAGTGGAAGCAGGCTTGGCCACCACCACCGGCCGGGAGGGAACCGAAGGCTTGGGAGCGGAAGCCGGCTGCGAGGCGGAGGTTTTGCGGGTGGTCGTGACCGTCGTCCTCTCCCTGGTCGCGCCGGGAACCAGAATCTTCTGCCCGATCTCGATCAGGTCGGATTTCAATCCGTTGGCCTGCTTCAATTCGTAGACCGAAACCCGGTAAGCCCGGCCGATGGCCCAAAGGGTCTCGCCCGACTTGACGGTGTGGTAGATGCCGGCGACGGGGGCGGGTTTCCGGGGGGAGGTACTGAACTTGACGCTACACCCGGAAAAGAGAAGCGCCGCCGCAAGCAATCCGAAACCGACGAACGCTTTGCGGCTCATCAGAAAATGTGAAAAAAATCACTCCACTCTAGAGCGGGAAACGGGATTCGAACCCGCGACTCCGACCTTGGCAAGGTCGTACTCTACCGCTGAGTTATTCCCGCATCGCAAACACCTGACCTGGTGCGAGAGGGGGGAGTTGAACCCCCATGGTTTTACCCACCAGATCCTAAGTCTGGCGCGTCTGCCAGTTCCGCCACCCTCGCGTCCGCGGAGTTTATTATACCCCGGCGACCGCGCCAGACGCCATTACAACCGTATTATTATATCAGAAGTCCAATCCGGTTGTCCCGTACGCCGTGAAGGAATCGAACCTTCAACCTGCTGATTAAGAGTCAGCTGCTCTGCCTGTTGAGCTAACGGCGCGCTGATACTGCTTTCCAGCCATTAATTTTACCGCAATTCAAGAGTTACGGTCAAGCGCCGCTTGAACCAAATAAGGAGTCCGGTCTTCGATATTTCGCCCCCGGAGAACGCCGGCGCGCTCAAATTAAAAACCTTTCTGAAATTTAGGATTATACTCTTTTAGATGCGACTCCCGGCCTCGTCGTTTCTTTTTCTCGCCTTTCCGCTCCCGGGCATAATCGAAGGCATGAAAAAGCAGCGCAGGGCAGGGGAGCGCGGGAGGCAAACTGTGCGGCCGGCCGGCGAGGAAGGCGCGCCTGGGGCGACTCGAACGCCCAACCACCTGCTTAGAAGGCAGGTGCTCTGTCCCGTTGAGCTACAGGCGCGTGACAGCGAAACTGCTTAAAACTTCTCCCAGTGGATCACCTCGGCCAGGGGCCGTTTCGAAGGCAGGGACGGCTCCTGGGCCGGGTAACCGACCGCGATCAGGCTGACCAGCCGATACCCCTCGGGAAAACCCAGCTGGCCGAGAATCTCCGGACCGTATGGCTTCTTGTCCCCGGCCACCCAGCAGGTGCCCAGACCGAGGGCGGCCGCCGCCACCAGGATATTCTGGGTGGCCGCCGCGCCGTCCTCCAGGTAATACTTGGTCTCCTTGGCCGCCACCACTATGCAGGCGCCGGCCTCGGCGATAAACTTGCCGTGGTCGGTGGTCTCGGCCAGCCGCTTCCGGGCCGCCGGTTCGGTGACCACCACGAACTCCCAGGGCTGAATGTTGATGGCGCTGGCCGCCAGGCGGCCGGCGTCCACCAGCTGTTCCAGCCGTTCGCGCGCCACCGGCTTCTCCTGGTAATGGCGCACGCTGCGCCGTTTCTTCAAGGCTTCCAGGGCTTCCATCGTCAAACCTCCCGTTCCTTTTAACCAGTCCGATCGGCCAGGATGGCCAGCATCCGGTCACTCAATCCCGAGGCCTGAAAAATGGACAGGCCGTTGACCCCGCGCTCCACCAGCCAATCCAGCTGGCGGCGAAACATCTCCCCGGTCATCGAACCCCGGCTCGGGTTGATCCCGATCGCC
>JAKJFK010000059.1 GCA_022704925.1 candidate division TA06 bacterium
GCCTGCCGGCCGGCCTCTACCTGGTCCGGCTGACTTCTCCGGAGGAGGTTCCCGACCGGCCCGGCGGGGAAGACAGGTTCTACTGCCTGGTAACCGACCTGGCCCTGGTCCGCAAGTCGGCCCCGGAGCAGAACCTGCTCTTCGCCTGCGGCCTGGCCGACGGCCGGCCGCGGCCCGAAACGCTCATCTGGACCCTCGGCGGCCCCGGTGCGCCGCGGCTGCTGGGCCGGACCGACGCTTCCGGCCGGCTGGAGACGAACGGCGGTGGCCTGGCGCTGGCCGAAGCGGGAACCTCGCTGGCCCTGCTGAACCTGCCGACCGCCCGGCCGTCGAACGTCCGCAGCGACCCGACCATCGCCTACCTTTACACGGAAAGGCCCGTTTACCGGCCCGGCCAGACCGTCTACTTCAAGGGTTTCCTGCGCCTTGACCACGGCAACCGTTACGAGGTGCCGCCGGCGCGGAAGGCCCGGGTCCAGGTCCGTGACCCGGAGGATCGGCTGGTCTCCGACACCTGGCTGCCGGTGAGTGAAAACGGCTCCCTGGCCGGCTCGCTGGAACTGGCCGCCGAGCCGCGGCTGGGCAACTACACGCTTTCAATCCATCCGGATCAAGCAATCGCCGCCTCCGGAACCTCCGGTTTTCAGGTCCTGGAATACCGCAAGCCCGAGTACCAGGTCGAGGTCGAGGCCGACCGCGACCGCTACCTGCCCGGCGAGAAGATCCGATTCCGGCTCCGGGCCAGTTACTATTTCGGACAGCCGGTGGCCAACGCCCGGGTTAACTACCTGGTTTACGAACGATCCGGCTGGTGGGCGGATTATGATTACGAAGAGTACGAAAATGAAAACGGGGGCCCGGGCTGGGGGTATGGAAAACTGCTCCGGCAGGGAGAAGCCCAGACCGGGCCGGACGGAACCTGCCTGGTCGAACTCCCGGGCCGGGGCGCCTACGAAAACGAAACCCGTTTCACCCTGGAGGCCCGGGTCGTCGACCGCAGCCAGCGGGAGGTGATCGGACGGGCCTCGGCGGACGCAGTCCCGGGCGCCTTTCGAATCGGGCTCGTCACTCCGCGCTACGTCTATTATCCAGGCGAGGCCGTCCCCCTGGAAATAACGGTCCGAACCTGGGATGACCGGCCGGTGGCCGGACTTCCGATCAAGGTCTTCGTCGCCCTGGAACGTTACGAGAAAAACCGCTACACCTGGACGGAGCTGCAGGCCGAAACCGCCGTCACCGGGCCGGAGGGGCGCACCTCCCTGAACCTGAAACCCGGCCGTTCCGGCTACCTGAAGGTTTACGCCCAGGCCTCAGATGAATACAAAAACCTGGTCAACGGCCTCCGCTACATCTGGGTGGCCGGCCGCGAATACACCTCCGCCTGGTCTTCGAGCCGGGAACTGGAGATCGTGACCGACCAAAAAAGTTACCGGCCGGGCGATACGGCCCGGGTGCTGATCACGACGGCCTTCCCCGGTCAGCCGATCCTCCTCACCGTCGAGGGAACCCGCCTCCACGAAAGCCGGATCCTGCAGCCGGAGGCACAGACCAGCCTGCTGGAATTCCCCGTAACGGCCGAACACATCCCGAATTTCACCCTCGGCCTGACCGCGGTCCGCAACCGGGAACTGCACCAGGCGGAACGGACCCTGCCGGTGGTCGAACCGAACCGCTTTCTCACGGTTGAAATCACTCCGGACCGAAAAGAATACCGCCCCGGGGAGATCAGCCGGTTCGCCATCCGCACCCTGGACAGCGCCGGGGCCGGCACCCCGGCGGAGGTCTCCCTTGGACTGGTGGACAAGGCCATCTATGCCATCGCGCCGGAGACGACGCTCGACCCGGACCGTTTCTTTTACGGCCGCAAACCCAACCGCGTCTCGACCGGCTACTCCTTCTACACCTGGGAGTACGGCGGCGCCAAGGACCTGGCCGAAACCGGTCTGCGCCGGAATTTCAAGGACACCGCCTTCTGGATCCCGGCGCTCTGGACCGACCGCGAGGGGCGGGCCTCCCTGGAAGTGGCGCTGCCCGATAACCTCACCACCTGGCGGGCGACCGCCCGGGCGGTTACGCCCGAAACCCGGGTGGGCGGCGCCCGGCGGGAGATACTGGTCTCCAAGCCGCTGCTGGCCCGCCTGGCCGCCCCCCGCTTCCTGGTCGAAGGCGACCGTTTTACCCTTTCGGCCGTGATCCACAACTACACCGGCGCCGACCAGCCGGTGACGGTCATCCTGGAAGCGCGGGGCCTCCGCCTGCTGGAAACGGCGCCGCAAGAGGCCACCATCCCGGCCGGCGGTTCGATCCGCTGCCAGTGGCTGGCCGTCGCCGGCGAGGCACCCGAAGCCGAGCTGGCTTTGCGGGCCGGCAACCGCGATTACTCCGACGGCCTGGAAACGAAGATTCCGGTGCTTCCTTACGCCACGGCGGTCCTGGAGGTCCGTTCCGGAGAGTGCCGGGAGTCGGCCCTGAACAGTTTCAAGCTGCCGGCGGCGGCCGCCAGCCCGAAACTGACCAGCTACCTCTATCCTTCGCTGGCCTCCGGCCTCTTCCGTTCCCTGGATTACCTGGCCGGGTATCCCTACGGGTGCGTGGAACAGACCTTGAACCGCTTCCTGCCCACGCTCCAGGTGGCCCGGGCGGTTCGGGAGCTGGGCGTCTCCGATCTCCGGCTGCTGAGCGACGACCCGAAAGCCTTCCAGAAGATGCTGGAAGAACTTCCGGCCATGGTCAACCGGGGCCTGGCCCGCCTTTACGATTACCAGCACGCCGACGGCGGCTGGGGCTGGTGGGCGGCCGACGCCTCGCATCCCTACACCAGCGCCCTGGTCCTCTACGGCCTCACCCTGACCGAAGAGTGCGGCTACCCGGTCGATCCCGAGGTCCGGCGCCGGGCCGTAAGCTTCCTGGCGGAACAAGTCAAGAGCCTCGAGGACCCGGACGCCCGGGCCTATGCCGCCTTCAGCCTCAGCCAAGCGGAGCCGGCGGTGCCGTCCGGACTGAAGGGAACCCTGGCCAAACTCTTCCAGGAACGCTCCCGGCTCAATCCTTACGGCCGGGCCCTGCTGGCGCTCTCCTTTCACAAAGCCGATCCGGCCGGCCGGGTGGCCGCCCAGGTGGCGGAGGAACTGCTGGCCGACCTGAAACCGCTGACCCCGGACATCTCCTTCTGGAAGGCGGACCGTCCGGACCGCTACTCCTGGGTGGACAGCGACGTCGAAGCCAGCGCCTGGGCCCTGAAGGCGGTCCTGGCCCTGGCCCCGCAGAGCCCGGAGATACCAAAGATCATCCGGTACCTGGTGGCCAGCCGCCGGCTCGGCCGCTGGCGATCCACCAAGGATACCGCCGTCTGCGTCTCGGCCCTCACCGACTTCCTCCGCCGCGGGACGGAGCTCAACCCGGACTTCACGGCGGAATTGACGGTGAATAACCAGCCTTTGGCCCGGGAAAAGTTCGACCGTGACTCGCTTCGGGAGTTTGTCCGCATAATCACCGCGCCGCCCGGAACCCTGAAGGCCGGAGAGGAAAATACGCTTTCCCTTAAGAAAACCGGGGCCGGGAACCTTTACTACTCGCACGCCCTGGATTACCTTGACCGCAGCCGGCTCCAGGAACCGGAGGACCGCGGTTTCACCGTCAAGCGGGAGTACCGGCGCCTGCAAGCCGGGGCCGGGGACGCGGCCGGAAACCCTGAGGAGAAGCCGTTCGCGGCCGGCGACACCCTGAAGGTCGGAGAACGGGTCCGGGTCACGCTTACGATCACCGGCCGGGACTTCTACGAATTCGCCGTCATTGAAGACGCACTGCCCAGCGGCTTTGAGGTGGTGGAGACCCCGGAGAACGAAGCGGGGGGTAACTGGTACTGCCGGCGTGAAGTGCACGATGAGCGGATCGTCTTCTTCACCCCCTTCTGGGGACTGGATGCCGAGGGGAAAGGCACCCGGACCCTGGTTTACCACCTCCGTCCGGAGACGACCGGCGACTTCCAGGTGCGGCCGGCCCGGGCCTCCCTGATGTACTTCCCGGAAGTCAACGGCCGGTCCGACGGATTCCATCTCCGGGTGCGGGAAGAATGAAAAAACTACTCCTGCTCGGCCTGCTGCTCCTGGGCGGCGGTCCGGCGGCCGCCGAAGATTTCGTCCACTGCTGGGGAAGCTGCACCACCTCCTTCCAAACCGGCCTGGACGCCCGCGAACACAACATCCTCCTGGCGGTGGAAAAACTGGACGGCTGCCGACTGGGGCCGGAAACGGAGTTTTCCTTCCTGGAAACGGTTACCCGGCAGCTGAAACCCGGTGCCCTGGGCTACGCCTCCTCCCTGGTGGAAGGCCGCCGCCGGCCCGCGCCCGGCGGCGGACTCTGCCAGGTCTCCTCCACCCTCTACTGCGCCGCCCTGGCCGCCGGCCTTCAGATCCAGGAACGGCACCCGCACTCATCCCTGGTCGGTTACCTGCCGCCGGGACTGGACGCGGCCGTAAGTACCGAGGCGTGGACCGACCTGCGGTTCCGGAACCGGCAGGCGGCAACCCTCCAGATACGGGCCCGGGTCCAGGCGGCCGCTCTGAGCATCGGCTTCTATGGAACGGAAACCCCCGAATGGGAAATAAGATTGAAGGCCAGTCCGCCCGAAAAACGGGCCGGCTGGTTTTATACCGTAACCCGGCGCGACTATTTCCGCGCCGGCCGGGAGGCCTTCTCCGAGATCATCTCCCGGGACCGTTACCCGGCTCCCTGAAAAATACCGGGCCGGTTAATAATTCAGAAAAGGAGGCCGGGTGAAAAAGCCGACCGTTGTTTCCCTGATTAAAAAAGAGCTCCAGACCCAGCTGTTCAGTCCGGCCGACCGGGAACGGCTGAATCGGCTGGCCCGGATCGATGAAATCGAACCGGACCCGGAAAAGCCGCCCCGCCTGCCGGCCGAAACCGTCGCCTGTCTTACCAGCTGGGGCAGTCCCCGTTTCACCGAGGAGATCCTGACCGCCGCGCCGGACCTGAAACTGGTCGTCTACGCCGCCGGCAGCGTACGCCCCGTTGTTTCCGAAGCCCTCTGGAAGCGGGGCATCGTGGTCACCAGCGCCTCGGCGGCCATCGCCATCGGCGTGGCCGAGCATACCCTGGGCCTGATGCTGAGCACCCTCAAGCGGGTCTGCCGTTTCAACGAACTGCTGCATCAGGGCGGCTGGTATCACCAGGAAGAGCGGGTAAAGATCCGCGAGATTTACGGCCTTACCGTGGGCGTGGTCGGGGCCGGCCATGCCGGCCGCCACTTCATCCGTCTCCTGAAGAACTTCGAGGTGCGCATTCTGCTTTATGATCCCTACCTGGACCCGGCCGAAGCGGTCCGGCTGGGGGTCGAACCGGCGGCCAGCCTGGAGGCGCTGATACCCCAGGTCGACGTCCTCTCCCTGCACGCGCCGGCCCTGCCCTCAACCCGCGACCTGATCAACCGGGAAAACCTGAAACTCTTCAAGGACGGCGCCCTGCTCATCAACACCGCCCGCGGCGCCCTGATCGATGAAACCGCCCTCTACGAAGAACTGCTGACCGGCCGCCTGACCGCCTGCCTGGATGTCCGTTACCCGGAACCGCCGGTCCCGGAACCGCCTCTCTGGAAACTGCCCAACGTCATCCTGACTCCGCACATCGCCGGGGGCGTGACCGACAACATGAAACGGCTCGGGAAATACGCGCTGCGGGAACTGGAGAACTTTTTCTCCGGCCGGCCGCCGGTCTATCCGGTTACCGAACGGGACCTGGAACGCATGGCCTGAAGGAGCTTCCCTCCCCTGATTCCCCCTCCCCGACCACGAACCGCGAGAAGGGGCTCCGCCCCCTCTCTCCGGTGAAGTAGAGTCCCTCGACAAGCTCGGAACACACTTCACCGCCGTGAAGCGTGCTTCGCTCTGCTTCACGGCCCCCTCTATTGTTTCTGAAAATTTCAGACGAATCCGGTTGATACGGCGGCGGAGCTTCGCTTTCAGGAGCCTCGGCTCTGGCTTCGGCTCGGACGCTTTGCCGCGGGGGAAAGGTACGCTTAAATCCGGCGCGCGGCTAACTCGCTGTCCGCTTGGGGCCGAAAGACGGCCGTCGCGGCCTGGCTCAGACAGGAGCCGCGGGAGGATGATATGCCGGAGCGCTGCCGCTTTTAAGCTTCTTTCCCGAGGCCGCGGCTCCGCGACTCGTCTCACTCCAGACCCTCGGCTCAAGGGAAAAACAAAAAACACGGCTCAACAAAGGGGCTCCGCCCCCTCTCTCACCCCGGCCCGCCGCCGGTTGATACGGCGGCGGAGCTTCGCTTTCAGGGGAAGGAGCTTCCCTCCCCTGACTCCCCCTCCCCGACCACGGACCGCGAGAAGGGGCTCCACCCCCTCTCTCTCCCCGGCCCGCCGCCGGTTGATACGGCGGCGGGGGACATGATAAGATTGTAGAGAAATCAAGGAAATCGACGACTCATGGAACTGGCCGGAAAAAAAATACTGGTAATCGGACTCGGTGAAAGCGGCCTGGCCTGCGGATTATTCCTGGCCGGACGCGGGGCCGAGGTCCGCCTGACCGAGAACCGCCGCGGCCCCGGCCTCGAAACGGAACGGGGCAAACTGGAGGCCGCCGGCGTCCGGGTGGAACTGGGCGGCCATTCGGAGGCGTTCCTGGAAGGCCTGGACCTGGTGGTGACCAGTCCCGGCGTGCCGCCCGAGAGCCGGCCGATCCAGGCCGCCCTTCAAAGCGGCATCCCGGTCTGGAGCGAACTGGAACTGGCCTACCGTTTCTGCCCGGCCCCGATCCTGGCGGTCACCGGGACCAACGGCAAGAGTACCGTGGTTACCCTGCTGCGCGACGTGCTGAAAGCGGCCGGCCGGCCGGTGGTCCTCTCGGGCAACATCCGGCCCGCCTTCATCTCGGTAGTTGACCGCCTGACCGCAACCGACACGGTGATCCTGGAGGTGAGCAGTTTCCAGCTGGAGTGGATCGAGCGCTTCCGGCCGAAACTCTCGTTGCTGCTCAACATCACCGCCGACCACCTGGACCGCTATCCGGACTTCGGCTCTTACCGGAAGGCCAAGCTCCGGATTTTCGAAAACCAGGCCGGCGACGATATCGCGCTGCTCAATTACGACGACCCGGAGAGCCGGGTGGCCGGCGCCGGATTCAAGGGCCGGACCTTCTTTTACAGCCGCCGCGAGAAGGAGGGGCGTTTTTTCAGCGACGGTCGGCATCTCTTCCTTCCCGATGGAGAAAAGTTCCTGGAAATTCCGCCCAGCCGCCTCTGGGGGGTGCATAACCAGGAGAATATCCTGGCCGTCTGTGCCGCGGCCCGGCTTTACGGGCTGCCTTCGGAAGCGATGGCCGGGGCGATCAGGAATTTCCAGCCGCTGGCCCACCGGCTCGAACCGGTGGCCAGGAAACAGGGCGTCCAGTACATAGACGACTCCAAGGCCACCAATGTCGATTCCACCCTGCGCGCCCTCCAGTCGTTTCCGAAAGACAGCGGCCGGGTACTCCTGATACTGGGCGGCAAGGATAAGGGCGGTTCCTACCGGCCGCTCCGGGAGGCACTGTCCGGACAGCCGGCCGAAGTGATCCTGATCGGCGAGGCCGCCGAGCGCATCAGCGCCGAACTGGCCGGTACCGTTCCGATCCACCGGACCGGGGCGGTCAGGCTGGCCGCCGGTCGGGCCCGGCCCGGCGACACCGTGCTCCTCTCTCCAGCCTGCTCCAGTTTTGACATGTTCAAGGACTATGCTCAACGGGGAAATTCGTTTAAAGAAGCCGTGGCCGGTTTACCGTAAACTTTCCTTCCTGGTCGTACTGCTGGCCGCGCTCGGGGTGTTGTTGGTCTACGACATCACCTTCCTGCAGGCCGGGCAAAAATACAACGACCAGTATTTCTTTCTGAAGAGGCAGTTGCTCTGGGTCATGCTGGGCTTCGCCTGCTTCCTCGGTGCCCTGCGGATCAACCTCGACCGCTGGCGCCGTTACGCCCGGATCAGCCTGCTGGTGGCCATTGCCCTGCTCTTCCTGGTGCTGGTAATCGGCCGCGAGATCAACGGCGCCAAACGCTGGTTCAGCCTGGGCTTCTTCAACTTTCAGCCTTCGGAATTTGCCAAGCTGGCGGTGATCTTCTACCTGGCCGATTTCCTGGCCCGGAAGGAGCGGGTGATCACTAATCCCGTCCGGATCTTCATGCCGACCGGACTGCTGGTCGGGCTGGCCGGGGCCCTGATACTCAAGGAACCCGACTACGGCACCGCCGCCCTGGTCCTGGCCCTTCTCTTCATTCTCTATTTCATCGCCGGCGCCCCGCGGCGGCTGCTCTTCCTGGGCATCCTGGTGCTGGCCGTCCTGGGCGGCCTCTTTGTAATCCAGTCGGACTATCACCGGAAGAAAATGCAGACCTGGCTGAATCCCGGGGCCGACCCGCTGGGCGCCGGCTACCAGATCAACAGTTCCCTGCTGGCGGTCGGCAGCGGGGGAATCTTCGGGCGGGGCCTGGGCCAAGGGCAGCAGAAGTACGATTACCTCCCCGAACCGCACACCGATTTCATCTTCGCCAACATCGCCGAAGAGCTGGGCCTGATCGGCAGCCTCCTGTTCCTGAGCCCCTTCTTCCTGCTCATACACCTCGGGCTGGAGACCGCCCGGCGCTCCGCCGACCTTTTCCGGTTCTACCTCGGGACCGGTCTGACCAGCCTGCTGGCCCTCCAGACCCTGATCCACCTGGGGGTAGTCCTCTCCCTGCTGCCCAACAAGGGGCTGACCCTGCCCTTCATCAGTTACGGCGGAAGTTCCCTGCTCTTCACCTTCCTCGGCACCGGACTGCTGGTCAACCTGGCCCGCGATCTGCCGCCGGACGAACCGGTTCAATGAGGTTGGTCATCGCGGCCGGCGGTACCGGCGGGCACCTCTTTCCGGCCCTGGCCCTGGCCCTGGCTTTGAAGGAGGCCGGGGCCCGGCCGCTGGCCGCCGGCCATATCACTCCCCAGCTGCGGCGGGAATTCGAAGCGGCCGGAATCCCCTGGGTTGACCTGCCGGCCGTCCGTCTGCCCCGCCGGAAAGCCGGTTACCTCTGGCTGCCTTTCCGCCTGATCTGGGCCTGGCTGG
>JAKJFK010000273.1 GCA_022704925.1 candidate division TA06 bacterium
GTCCGGTCCTTTCCGGCCGTCGGCGCCTGCCTATAAAAAGGTGTAAATTAACCAACATATAGTATTGAAAAACAGCGTTTTATTTTTCTTGTTTCTTCCTGACCGTCTCCGGCGCCGTTCCGGTTCGATCGGCCCCTTTACAAGGCGGGAAGGGGCAAGTATAATATGAGCAAGGTAATAATAATTTTTCTGAATTCTTCTTTTTTTGACGAAACGGCCGGGTTGACTGATCGATTAAAGTTGCTGACTGGAAAGGGAGGACGGCATGAATCGACGCGATTTTTTGAAATTATCTTCGGTTTCGCTTGCCGGGGCCTTTCTCATGGGCCTCTTCGGACGCCGTAAGGCCTGGAGCGCCGGACCGGTTCCGGACCTGGTCGAGGTGACCGGCGGCACGCCCCGTGAACGGGTGGCGGCCGCTTTCAAGGCCCTGGGCGGAATCAAGAAGTTCGTGCCGACCGGCAGCACGGTGGTGGTAAAGCCGAACATCGCCTGGGCCCGGAACCCGGAGCAGGGGGCCGATACCGGTCCGCAGATCGTGGCCGAAGTGGTCACCGCCTGCCGCCAGGCCGGCGCCAAGCGGGTGGTGGTCATGGACCACACCTGCGACAAGGCCCAGCTCACCTACCCGCAGAGCGGTATCGAGGCGGCCGCCCGCGCGGCCGGAGCGGAGGTTCTGCACGCCGACCAGAAGGACGCCTACCGCGAGGTGGCCATTCCCAAGGGCAAGGCGCTCACCTCGGCCCTCGTTCTCAAGGAAGTCTTGGACTGCGACGTGCT
The DNA here is from genome assembly GCA_022704925.1 of candidate division TA06 bacterium. GTDB lineage: Bacteria > Ratteibacteria > UBA8468 > MWAK01 > MWAK01 > MWAK01. The sequence continues at coordinate 781 of JAKJFK010000273.1, forward strand.
GATCAACCTGCCGGTGGTCAAGGTGCACGGCAGCAGCCGGGTGACCCTGGGCATGAAGAACTGGATGGGCGTGGTCTGGGACCGCGGCGCCCTGCACCGTTCCGACCTGCACCAGGCGATTGTGGATATCTCGACCGTGGTCAAGCCCAGGCTGGTCCTCCTGGACGCCACCCGGATTCTCACCTCCCGGGGGCCGAAGGGGCCCGGTGACCTGACCGTGCTCAACCAGCTGGTGGCCGGCACCGACCCGGTGGCCGCCGATGCCTACGGCGCCCGCATCCTGGGCTTCAACCCGCAGGAGATCGGCCATATCCGGCTGGCCGGCGAAGCCGGGCTGGGCAAGTCCAACCTTGACGCGCTTAAGGTTCAGAAGATCAAGCTGGGTTGATGAAGGCGAAAAGATTCTGGCTGCGGCTGCTCTGCCAGGCGGTTTCGCTGGGGCTCTTCTTCTGGCTGGCCTGGGCGACCCGTTACCCCCTGCGACTTAAGGGCTGGGGCAGCCTTTACTTTCACCTCGACCCCTTCCTGGGCCTGGGCGCCTCGCTGGCCGCCCTGCGCCCGGTTCTCCAGTTCTGGCCGGCCCTGCTCCTGCTGGCGCTGACCTTTATCTGGGGCCGCTTCTTCTGCTGGTATCTCTGCCCGATGGGGGCGGCCATGGATCTTTCTTACTGGCTGCTCGGCCGACGCTTCTGGCCGCTGAAGCTGCGGGTGGCCGGACGGCCGGCGGTCCAGACCGGCTTCCTCCTGGTCTTTCTACTGCTGGCCCTCTTCGGGTTCAGCGGAGTGGGGCAGCGCTTCGATCCGCTGGCCATCTCCCTGGGCGCGATGCTCTCCCGGCCCGGTCTGCTGGTCGGCCTGCTGATACTGATTATCAGCCTGGTCTTTCCCCGTTTCTGGTGCTTCACCATCTGCCCGCTGGGCGGCCTGCTGGAATGGACGCGCCGCCTCGGCCGCCGGCTGCGCCGGCGCGACCCCGCCTTCGCCGGCGGCCTGACCCGGCGCCAGTTCCTCGGGATCATGACCGCCGGGGTGGCGGCCGCCGCCGGGCTGCGCCTGAAAGAGGGCGGCGGCCAACCGGGACCCCGCCT
>JAKJFK010000274.1 GCA_022704925.1 candidate division TA06 bacterium
GGCGCCGGAAGCAGGTCCGGACCGCCCGGGAGAGACCCGGGTCCATCGTGAAGCGCTCCCGGGACCAGTCGCAGGAGCAGCCGAGCCGCTTCAGCTGCTCGATGATGGTGCCGCCCCGGCTCTCCTTCCACTTCCAGACCTCTTCCAGGAATTTCTCCCGGCCCAGGTCGTCGCGGCGCTGCCCCTTCTCCAGCAGGTTCCGCTCCACCACGTTCTGGGTGGCGATGCCGGCGTGGTCGGTCCCCGGAATCCAGAGGGCCTTCCGGCCGGCCATCCGCCGACGCCGGATGACCAAGTCCTGGATGGTATTGTTAAGGGCGTGGCCGATGTGCAGGACGCCGGTCACGTTGGGCGGCGGAATGACGATGGTGAAGGGTTCGCCCGGGTCGGCCGCTTCGGCCCGGAAGGTCGGCCGGCCGGCGTATTCCTGGAGCCAGCGCGCCTCCACCTCCCGGGCGTTATACTGTTTTTCCATAGGTTCAGATCCCGCCCGCGCCAGAGCGGCCTCCTTTGATAATTTTAATTATTTTGATTATTAAGATAATGGCGGTCGGTCCGGGCTCAGGCCTGAACCGGTTCGGCCGGAACGGCCTCCGGCGCGGCCGGCTCATCCGCCTCCAGCAGGTTCCGGTAGACCCGGGCCATGGCCAGCATGGTGGTCGGCACCGTGACAAAAAGGCCCACCACCAGGGCCAGCAGCCCCAGAATGTTGACGCCGATGAGCAGCAGGCTGAAGAGGAAGAGGCGCCAGACCGAACCCCGGGTTATCGCGGCGCTCTTCCTGAGGGCCTCCACCGGGCCCATCCCCCGTTCCACGATCAGGTAGGGAAAGAACTGGAGGCGGATCGCCAGGTAGAAGCCGGGGATCACCAGCAGGATGAGGCCGATCACGATGGCCAGCAGGTAGAGCAGGCTCGCGCCCAGGTAAGGCCAGAAGAAACGGCCGGAACCGAAAAGGTCGCGCAGTTCCGAGGGTTGGCCGTCCACGAAGTTCAGGTTGATCCGGGTCATCCCGAGTTCCATGACCACCCGGGCCACGACCTGAAGTAAGACCAGCAGGAAGACGGCCAGGCCGGCCCGGGACGGTCCGCTGCCGCTCGGCCCGGTAAGCAGTCCGAAGACCAGTTCCACCAGGACGAAGATCAGCAGCAGGCGGACGAAGAAGCCCAGGTTCTCCTTCGTGGTCCGCCAACCCCAGCCCAGCGCCTCCCGCCAGTCGAACTTCTTCTCGTCCATCGTTTCCCCCTGTCGTCTTAACGGTTACTCGATCTTCCGGAGAACGACCTCGACCATGACCGCCGCCTCCAGTTCCAGCAGGTGGCCGCCCCAGGCCTGGAGGTCGGGGCCGGAGACCGTGGCGTGCAGGTGCGGCTTGAGTTCGTTCCCCTCAAGACGCAGGCCGCCGGAAAGGGCCAGCAGTTCGTGGACGCCCTCGAAGGTGCGGGTGTCGTAATTGCCGGGGCTGCGGAAGTAGCCGAGCCGCACCTTTCGGGTGGTCCCCAGCCCGGAGACTACCACGCCCAGCCTGACCCCGTACTTGCGGCCCGCTTCGACCAGCCGCTCCATCAGGTTCTCGCCCGGCTGAAGCCGCATGATGACCAGCTCGTTGACGATTCGATCCTCCATTATCCACTCCTTGGCGCCCCGCCGGAGGCCGGCGAAACCAGCTTTCTTTCAAAACGGCCGAAACACTCTTCCAGGATGGCCTCGGGATCCCGGCGCCCCTCCAGCATGATTTCCAGGCAGAGCAACGCCAGGTCGCCGGTCTCCACCAGGTAGTGGCGGTCGCCCCGCCCCTGGAGATCCCGGATCTCGACCGCGTGCTCGGAAAGCATCTCCAGCAGGCAGGCCAGGTGCTTCCGCCCTT
>JAKJFK010000275.1 GCA_022704925.1 candidate division TA06 bacterium
CGGCTCTACCTGCTCATCCTGCCGCCCGGCTACTACCTGAGGCGCTTCAACCTGGTACTCCGTTCCCCGATCTGGCTTGGTTATTTCCTGCTGGTCTTCTTCAATGGCTGCCTCTTCTCGATCGGCGGGTTTCAAATCACCCTTCGACTGGGTAAGCGTCGCCTTTCCGAACTCTACTTCACCCAAACCTCGCTGGCCCGCAAACTGGAGCAGCTCGGATTGGAAATCATTGAATCCTGGCGTAATCCCGAAACCGGTCTGGCTTCGACGCTGGAATTGATTGCAGTCAAGCGGCCTGGGTGATCTCGAAGGCAGGGTAGGGGGGATGCGGTAAAGGACGGCGGTTAAAAAAACTCCCGGCGGCAAGGGCCGCCGGGAGTTGTGCTTTTTAAAACAGGACTTCAGGGGGCCGGAGCCGGCATCATTCCGCCCTGACCATAACCGGGCTGCCCGGGCATCGGACCCCCGGGCTCCCCGGGCGGCATCTCCATAAGCGTCGCCTCTTCAACCAGCCAGCCCTTCTCAATACCGTAATTGAAGAAGCGGTTCGGATCGGCCCGCTGGATCTCGGCCTGGGTTAAACCGTTGGCGGAAAGCTTGGCCTTAATATCGTCAATTACCGCCTGTTTCTTGGCCTCAACCTGCGCCATGACCTGCTGCTTTTCGGGGGTCATCTTTGCTTTCACCATTTCTTCCGGCAGTTTCTGGTAAACCTTGACTTCCAGAGCATCAAACAAGGGTTTCAAAAGCGGTTCGGCCTCAGCCTTCCGGTTGCCGGCCAGGTACTGGGCCCCGATAATTAACTTGCTCTTCTCATACTCGCGGGTAACCCGCGGTGAAGGGTTCTTCTCGTAGGCCTGCTTGTAAAGACGTATCGCCTCGTCAAACCGGTTGGCCGCCAGGGCGCTGGCCGCCTGGCGCAGATCGTCACGGGAAGCGGCGATCCTGGTCTCAACCGTGCCCAGTATGCTGGAGGCCATGGTCCGGACTTCCGGCTTGATGTCATTCTTGGCCAGGTACTGGAGAAACGGCAACAGGTTTTCGCCGGCGATGATGGAAAGGACCTTGACGGCCTCCACCCGGAAACGAATCTCTTCCTTGAGCACGGCCTCACTCACCACGGCCGGCGCCGGCTCGTTCCCCGAGGGACCTTCGGACGGCACGCCGCCAGGACCCGGTGCGTAGGGGTCCATCCCGGGCCGCACGATGGAAGAAACCGCCCCCGCCGCCGGCTGCACCAGCGGGTAATCCTCCTTCAAACGCTGTACCAGCAATGTAGCCGCCTCGCGGCCGCCCAGCTGTCCGACCATCAAGGCATAGTAGGCCACGTAATCTTTCAGGCCATCCGGTACCGTCTTGTAGGTGGTCTCGACTCCGCCGGGCCAGGAAGACATCAGGACGGCCAGCATTTCGTCCTTGCCCAGCAGTTTGTTCATCTGCTCCATGATGGAGTCGCCCAGTTCCGACGGCCATTCCTTTCGCATGATATCCATCGGAAAGGTCTCCGGGTCAGGCGGCCACTCCTTGATCACCCAGTACTTGAGGATGATCCGGTAGGCATCTGAGGTGTTCTGCTGCTTCAGGGCAACCAGGAATTTAAAACGGGAGGTGACCGGAAAAGTACTGCCGCTGATGGCCCGGTCAACCGCGTTCAGCGCCTTGGGATGGAAAATAAGGGAGAGGCTTTCGACCGCCGTCTCCCGAACGGCAAGCTTGTCCTGGTTGTTGAAGGCGGCCCGCACCAGTTCATCCACGATTTGATCCATAACCTCGGCCGAAGGCTTGGACTTGGCGATATTGCTCAGGTTCAGGGCCGCTTCCTTGCGGCGGGTTGTTATCCCGTAGCGCAGATCGGC
>JAKJFK010000060.1 GCA_022704925.1 candidate division TA06 bacterium
GCGGCCGTGACCGCCGAGGATGTCCGCCGGGCGGCCGCGGCGGTCTTCACCGGGGCCAACCTCCGGCTGGCGGTGATCGGTCCGCCGGGATCGACCGCCGGGCTGCGGGAACTCGTTTCGCTATGAGCAGCCGCCTGCGCTGGGATCCGGTGTTGGAAGAGTGGGTGGTCATCGCCGCCCACCGCCTGAGCCGGACCTTCCTGCCGCCCCGGAAATGGTGCCCGCTCTGTCCCACCCGGGCCGGGCTGCCGGCCACCGAGCTGACCGAGCCGGACTACCAGGTTGCCGTCTTTGAGAACCGCTGGCCCAGTTTCGATACCCGGACCGAGGCCGGCGCCGGCGCGGCGGGCGAGGCCAGCGGACTCTACCGGGAACGGCCGGCCCGCGGTATCTGCGAGGTGGTCTGCTACACCAGCGACCACGACCGGACCCTGGCCGGACTCTCCCGGCGTCAGCTGGAACGGCTGGTCGAGGTCTGGCAGGACCGGTACCTCTGCCTGGGAAGCAAGCCCGGGATCAAGTATGTCTTTATCTTCGAGAACAAGGGCGAACCCGTCGGCGTGACCCTGCACCACCCGCACGGCCAGATCTACGCCTTTCCTTACCTGCCGCCCCGGATCAAGCGGGAGCTGGATTCGGCCCGGCGCTACCACCGGCGCACCGGCCAATGCCTTTTCTGCGAGACGTTGGCCAGGGAACTGGCCGACGGTCGGCGCCTGGTGGCGGTCAACGACACTTTCGCGGCCTTCGTTCCCTACGCCGCCCGCTGGTCTTACGAGGTCCATGTCTACAGCCGCCGCCACCTCGCCTCGCTGGCCGAATTCGGGCCGGCGGAACGGGCCGGCCTGGCCGCCATTCTCAAGGAAGTCACCGGCCGTTACGACCGGCTCTTCGACCTTTCCTTCCCTTACATGATGGTCTTCCACCAGGCGCCGACCGACGGCCGGAAGCACCCCGGCTACCACTTTCACCTCGAATTCTATCCGCCTCTGCGCGCCCGGGACAAGCTCAAGTACCTGGCCGGCTGCGAATCCGGCGCCGGGACCTTCATCAACGACACCTGGCCCGAGGAATCGGCGGCCCAGCTGCGCGGCTCGAAAGCGGGGAAGCGCCGGCCATGAAAGATCTGCTGACCAGGCTGCGTCGGGAGCGGCCGGCCGCCTTTTTCAGCTTCTGGGTGCTGGTGCTTTTTTACGCGGCCGCCCTGCTGGCCGATCTGCTGGCCCCCTACCCATACGATTTCCAGACGCGGGAGAAGCCCTACTCCCCGCCCACCCCGATTCGTTTCCGCGAGGCCAACGGCGGCCGCTGGCACCTCCGCCCTTTCATTTACGACCAGGTTCCCCCGGAAGGCGCCGCCATCGCCTACCGGGCCGACGCTTCGAAGCCCTATTTCATCCGCCTCTTCCCGGCCGGGCCGGAACGCAAAATCTTCGGTTTCCTTCCCTGCCGCCGCTATCTGCTGGGCGTTCCGGAACCGGCCCGCCTCTACCTGCTTGGCAGCGACCAGTTCGGCCGGGACCTCTTCAGCCGGATCCTGCATGGAGGCCGCGTTTCGCTCTCGATCGGCCTGGTCGGGGTGACCATATCCTTTCTGCTGGGTCTGCTCTTCGGGGGGCTGGCCGGGTACTACGGCGGCCGGGTGGACAACCTCCTGATGCGGGTGGCCGAACTGCTGATGTCCTTCCCCGGCTTCTATCTCATCCTGGCCCTGCGAGCGGTCTTTCCGACCACGCTCTCCTCCTACCAGGTGTACCTGATGGTGGTGGCGATCCTGGCCCTGATCGGCTGGGCCGGCCTGGCGCGGGTGGTGCGGGGTATGGTCCTCTCCATCCGGGAGGAGGATTACATCCTGGCGGCGCGGGCGCTGGGCTTCTCCAACCGGCGGATCATCTGGAACCACGTTCTGCCCCAGACCTTCTCCTACACGATCACCGCCGTCTCCCTGTCCATTCCGGGGTACATCCTGGGCGAGTCGGCCCTTTCCATCCTCGGGCTGGGTATCCAGGAGCCCCAGGCGAGCTGGGGCAACATCCTGGCCAGCGCCATGGGCAACCTCGAAGTCATTCTTTACCACGCCTGGATGCTGCTGCCCGGCCTGCTGATATTCGTGACGGTTCTGGCTTACAACCTCCTGGGCGACGGCCTCCGGGAACTGGTCGGTCCCTCCCCCGATTAAGCCCGGACCGGGTCGAGGCCGTCCCCGGGAAAGTGGTATAATAAACAACCTGGCGGTTAATCCTGTTCACTTCAAGCAACCGGTACGAGACAAGGAGCGCACATGGCCTGCATAGTCGATGTGAAAGCGAGAATGATACTGGACAGCCGCGGCAACCCCACCGTGGAGGCCGAGGTTTACCTTGAGGATGGTTCTTTCGGGCGGGCGGCGGTTCCCTCCGGTGCCTCGACCGGGGTTTTTGAAGCGGTGGAACTGCGCGACGGCGGCAAGAAGTTCAACGGCAAGGGCGTCGCCCGGGCGGTTGAGAATGTCAACCTGGTTATTGGCCCCAAGGTCCTGGATTATGAAGCCGACGACCAGATCGGCCTGGATCGGTTGATGATCGAACTGGACGGTACGCCCAACAAGGGCAAACTGGGAGCCAACGCCATCCTCTCGGTTTCGATGGCCGTCGCCCGGGCCGCCGCCGACAGCCACGGCCTGCCGCTTTACCGTTATCTGGGCGGCACGCTGGCCAACGTTCTGCCGGTCCCCATGATGAACATCATCAACGGCGGCCTGCATGCCGACAACAATCTGGACATCCAGGAGTTCATGATCATGCCGGCCGGCGCCGCCTCCTTTTCCGAGGGATACCGGATGGCGGCCGAGATCTTCCAGACGCTCAAGAAGGTGCTGCACGAGAAGGGTTATTCCACGGCGGTTGGCGACGAGGGCGGTTTCGCTCCCAGCGTCAAGAATAACGAGGAAGGACTGAAGCTCATCCTGGCCGCCATCGAGAAGGCCGGTTACGAACCGGGCCGGGATGTCTTCCTGGCCCTGGACGTCGCCGCCAGTTCCCTCTTTGAAAAGGGTTCCTACGCCTGGGAAGGGCGGAAGGTCAAGTTTGGCGACCTGATTGAATTCTACCAGAAGATCGTCAAGGCTTACCCGGTGATCTCGATTGAAGACGGCCTGGCCGAGGATGACTGGGACGGCTGGGTGGCCTTGACCGCGGCCCTCGGCGGCCGCATCCAGCTGGTGGGCGACGACCTCTTCGTAACCCAGGCGGCCCGGTTGCGCGACGGGATCGCCCGCAAGGCGGCCAACTCGATCCTGATCAAGCTTAACCAGGTCGGGTCGGTCACCGAGACCCTGGAAACGATCGAGACCGCCAATCGGGCTTCTTACACCTCGGTCATCAGTCACCGCAGCGGTGAAACCGAGGATACCTTCATCGCCGACCTGGCGGTGGCCACCGGCGCCGGCCAGATCAAGACCGGTTCTCTCTCCCGCTCCGAACGGCTGGCCAAGTACAACCAGCTGCTGCGGATTGAGGAGGAGCTGGGCGGTTCGGCGGTTTACGCCCGGGTACCGGCGGCCGTCCGCGGTCAAAAGCGAAAATGAGACGACCGGGTCGGATAATCCTGGTGGTTGGACTGTTGGCCGTTTACACGCCCGGCTTCGTGAAGATCACCCGTTCCTACGCCAGGCTGCAGCACTACCGGAAATCAATCCCGCGGCTGGAAAAGGCCAACCGGGCCTCGAAGGCCGAGATTGAACTTCTGGAAAACGATCCGTTGACCACCGAACGGCTGGCCCGCCAGGAACTGGGCCTCATCCGTCCGGGCGAATGGACGATTCGTTTCGAAGAGAAAAAAAGAGAGGGTTCGGCCGGGCCGGGCCATTGAGGTCTGAAACCGGCGGAACAGGCAGGAGAGATGAACATCCACCCCATGGCTTCAGTCGCCCCGGAAGCGAAGCTGGGTCGATCGGTGCTGATCGGCCCGGGCGCGGTCATCGACGGCCAGGTCGAGATCGGCGACGGCACCACGGTAGGGCCGCACGCGGTCATCACCGGGCACACCACGGTCGGACGCGATTGCTATATCTACACCGGGGCGGTGATCGGCAGTCCGCCCCAGGATCTCAAGTATCGGGGCGAGCGGAGTTACCTGCGCATCGGCGACCGGAACCGGATCCGGGAGTACGTGACCATTAACCCGGCCACCGAAAACGACCAGGCCACGATTATCGGTTCCGACAACCTGATCATGGCCTACTGTCATATTGCCCACAACTGTCAGGTGGGCAGCCACACCGTTCTGGCCAATAACGCCACCCTGGCCGGCCACGTGACGGTCGAGGACCACGCGATCCTGGGCGGTTTGACCGCGGTCCACCAGTTCTGCCGGATCGGGGCCTACGCCATGGTGGGCGGTTATTCAAAGGTGATCAAGGATATCCCGCCCTACTGCCTGGCCGACGGTTACCCGGCCCGGATTTATCGTCTCAACCGGGTCGGCCTGAAACGCCACGATTTTTCGCCCGAAACGCTGGCAACCCTCGAGCGGGCCTACCGGCTGCTGGTACGCAGCGGCCTGAACCTGAGCCAGGCGATCCAACACATTCGGGATGAGTTGCCGCCTCTGCCGGAAATAGTCCGCCTGCTGGAATTTATCAACGGATCCCGGCGCGGACTGGCCTTGAGCCGCCGTTCACGCTACCGATGAAGAAGATCGGGTTGATCGCCGGCAACGGAAAGCTGCCGCTGGTTTTTTTGGAACGGGCCCGCCGTGAGGATTACCGGGTTTATACCCTGGCCCTCAAGGGGGAAGCCGACCGCCGGGTTTCCTCGCTTTCCACCCGCTGTCTGCCGCTGCCGATTGGCAATCTCCAGCGCGGCATCAACTTTTTCCTCGGCAATGACGTCGAGGAGGCGGTCATGATCGGCCAGGTTCGCCATCACCGCCTGCTCCGCAAGGAACGGCTGGATCCCCTGCTGGCCGACCTGCTGGCCGGTTTGCCAGACTGGCGCACCGGCACCCTGCTGCAGGCGCTCATCCGCCAGTTCGTGGATCGGGGCATTCACTTTCTTCCTTCGACCTTTCTGCTCGACGAACTGCTGTTGCCGGCCGGCTGCCATTACGGGCCGACCCTGACCCGGCGGGAGGAGCTGGATCTGATCTTGGGACGCCAGGTGGCCGAGGCGCTGGCGCTGCTCGATGTGGGACTTACCGCGGTGGTCAAGGACGGGATCGTGCTGGCCCTGGAGGCCATTGAGGGAACCGACCGGACTATCCGGCGGGCCGGGCGCTTTACCCGGGGAGCGGTGGTGGTCAAGGTGAGCCGTCCCAATCAGGATATGCGCTTTGACCTGCCGGTGGTGGGACCGCGGACCATCCGGACGCTTCAAAATTCGGACGGCCGGGTACTGGGAATCTCGAGCGGCACCCTGGTCCTGGAGAAGGAAAAGGTGACCGCCCGGGCTGAGGAGCTGGGGATCTCGCTGGTTACTTTTTGATCCGGGCCCTTTTCCGGTCGGCCGGTTTGCGGCCGGACCGTCGGGGCCGCTGGCTGAGAGTGTAGTAGGAATTCAGCTTCTGGAACTTGCGGGCGACCCGGCCGTTCACGGTGTCGGGCGGATAACTGCCGTCGGGCTGGCGCTGGCCGGTCGCCACCCCGGTCAGGATTTCAATCCCCTCGTCGATTTGGCTGACCGCCCAGACATGAAATCGGCCGGCGGCAGCCGCTTCGACCACCTCCTCCTTAAGCATCAGGTTCTGGATGTTGGCCCGCGGGATGATGACGCCCTGTTCCCCGGTCAGGCCGCGCAGTTTACAGACCTCGAAGAACCCCTCGATTTTTTCATTGACCCCGCCGATGGCCTGCACCTCGCCTTTCTGGTTGACCGATCCGGTTACCGCGATGTCCTGCCGGATGGGGAGCTCCGCCAGGCTGGAGAGCAGGGCGTAGAGCTCGGTGGAACTGGCGCTGTCGCCGTCGATTTCCTCGTAGGACTGCTCGAAGCAGACCGAGGCCGAAAGAGTCAGCGGTTCGGTGTGGGCATATCGTTCTCCGAGGAAGCCGCTGAGGATCAGCACGCCCTTGGTGTGAATGGGGCCGCTCATCTTGGTCTCGCGCTCGATGTCCAAAATGCCTTCCTTGCCTACAAAAGTCCGCACCGTTATCCGGGAGGGGCGTCCGAAGGCGTAATCGCCCAGGGTCAGGACCGCCAGCCCGTTGATCTGGCCGACCACCGCGCCCCGGTCGTCGATCAATATCTGCCCGTCGGCGACCATCTCCCGCAGTCGTTCCTCGATCCGGTTGTTACGGTAAACCCGCTCCTCGATGGCCCGTCGGACTTCGGCGCCGCCGACCCGGGCCGCCGAGGTCTGCCGGGCCCAGTAATCGGCCTCTTCCAGGATTGCCACGATCGAGGCAAACTGGCTGCTGAGCCGTTTCTGGTCGGCCACCAGCCGGCTGCCATACTCCACGATTTTGCCCAGGGCGGAGCAATCGAAGGGCAGCAGGTTCTTCTCGCGGCAATGGCGGCTTACAAAGGCCGCGTATTGCTTGATGCCGCCCGGGTTGCGTTCGATCCGGTGGTCGAAATCGGCCTTGACCTTGAAGAGGCGCGAAAAATCCTCATCCCAGGCGAAGAGCATCTGATAGATGTAAGGGTTGCCGATCAGGACCAGCTTGGTCTCCAGCGGAATTGGCTCGGGTCGGCTGACGGTGGTGCTGATCAGGTGAAACTGCTCGGCCAGGTCCTCGATGCGGATGGCGCGATTCTTCAGGCAGCGCTTGAGGGCCGCCCAGGAAAAATAGTTGTTGAAAAGGTCATTGGCCTGGAGGATCAGGAAACCGCCGTTGGCCCGGTGCAGGGCGCCGGCCTTGATCAGGGTGAAATCGGTCAGGAAGGAGCCCAGGTGCGGGCGGTACTCCTGGCGGCCGACCAGGTTGAAGTAGGTGGGATTGCTCTCCCAGACCACCGGCGCGCCCTGGGCCTGGCTGTTGTCAACCAGCAGGTTGACCTGGTAGGGGAGGAAGGAGGGGGGTTGCGTCGGCAGCTTCAGGCCCGGCACGACCTCGGCCTCCTCCTTTTCCATGAAATCGTGGATATGATCCAGCAGCTGCTGGCGCACCTGGTCCAGGTGAGCGGCCACCTCCGGAAGTTCCGCATACTTCTGGAGCAATTCCTGGAAGTGATGGTTCAAGAGATAGTTGCCGGTGTCCAGGTCGAGCTTGTGCACCAGCTCCTTGGCCTCCTTCTCCAGGTCGCGCACCTGGCGGATCATCGCCGAGACGTCGTGGCGGAGCTTCTCCTGTTTCTGCCGGAAAAAATCCTTCTCGGTCGGCCCCAGTTTCTCATACTCGGCGTCTGAAAGGGGCTTTCCGTCCTGAGAGGGCAGCAGGACCAGTCCGGTCGGCGTCTGCTTGAGGGTGAATCCCTCACCCGCCACCTTCTCCTGCAGGGCGTTCAGCGCCTTCTGGCGCGCCTCCTGCAGGTAGTGCATTATCTCGTTGCGCTGCTCTTCGTACTCCTTGCTTTCGAAGCTGCGCGGGACCTCCAGCTTCAATTCCTCCAGGAGGTTCTTCAGGTCGCGCCGGAATTCGCGTCCCTTGCCCGGCGGCAGGCGCAGGGCGTTCGGGCGATCCGGCTCGGCGAAGTTGTAGACGTAGCACCAGTCATCCGGAACCGGAAGCCGGGCCGCCAGTTCGACCACCGCCCGGTCCACCGAGGTGGACCGGCCGGTGCCCGGAAGGCCGGAGACATAGATGTTGAAACCGAACTTCTGGATGTTGAGTCCCAGGTCGATGGCACGCATGGCCCGGTCCTGGCCGATCACCCCTTCCAGCGGCGTTATCTCCCGGGTGGAGGTGCAGGGGCACTCTTCGGGCTGGCAGACCAGGCGCAGCTGTTCCGGCTTCAACTTCAGGTTTTCCAGGTGGTTCATTTTTTTTGAAAGGTTGTCAGTTTCCGCGGGTACCCTGCCGGGGCCCCCGTCCGGTTGGTCTGGCGTGCGGAAGCCGGCGCGGGCTTCCCTCTCGTCTAAATTTTACCAGAATCCGGCCGGACAGGGCAAACCGCGGACCGGCGTCGGAAAAGGTTCCGGCTGAAGACGGAGAGCCAGGCGTAGAGGAAGGCGGCGGCGCTGATGATCAGGTGGGGCAGGAAGGCGGCCAGGAGCGGCGGGAGACTGGCCTGTTTGCCCAGGGCCAGGCAGAAGGAGTAAAGCCAGTAGGTAAGGATGGCCAGAACGATTCCGATCAGGATCAGGAAGGCACGGTTTAGGTGGCGGCCGAGCAGGAGCGGCAAAGCCAGCAGGACCAGGATCAGGTTGAGGGCCGGGTAACTGAGCCGGCCGTAGTAGGCGGTCCGGATGGTGGCCGGCGCCAGGTCGGCCGGCGCCAGGCGGCGCAGGTAATCCGAGAGCTGCCGGAGGCTGAGCACCTCCACCGGGCGCAGCAGGGAATCCAGCTGCTGGACGTTGAGGTCCAGGTCCAGCCGGCGGGTTTCAAAGGGGGTCTCCTCGACCACGCCGCCTTCCGGGGCGAAGGTAAGCCGCGTCCCCGCTTCGAAGTCCCAGCCGCCCTTTCCCACTCGGGCCCGGCGGGCCTTGACCATTTCTTCGAGCGCTCCGCCCGGTCCGAAACGGAGCAGGTTGATCTGGGTGAAGGCGCGTTCCCTGACCTGGTAATTTTCGGCGTAGAGGAAGAGGTCGGGCAGGGCCAGCGTCGGCCGGGCCAGCACCGGCTGGGAGCGGATCTGGGCGAGCGACTTCGGAACCAGGCCTTCGTTTACCGCCAGGCAGGCCAGGCTCAGCGGCACGCCCAGGACCAGGAAGGGGACCAGGAAGCGGAAAGGATGGAGGCCGGCCCCCTCCAGGATCATGATCTCCTGCTTGCGGGACATGTTGCCCAGGACGACCAGGACGGTAATCAGCACCGCCAGCGGCGAGAACTGGACGAAGATGGCCGGCACCATCCAGAGGAAGGCGCGCAGGGTGGCCGCCAGGGTGTAGCCGTCGCGCAGATAATCGGCCAGGTCGTCAACCATGGCCCCGGCCAGGCCGATGACCGTTACGGC
>JAKJFK010000276.1 GCA_022704925.1 candidate division TA06 bacterium
TATGGGGAAACGGACGCTCTCCGACCTTGCGGACATCGGAAAAAACGAGCGATTTGACCAGCTGCCCCCGCTCGTCGTAGAACTCCTGGCGGACCGGCAGAAAATCGGCCTTCACCCGGAAGACCAGCTTCCCCCAGACCACCGGCCGGTCCGGCCGGGGCACGCACTCGATCTCCCAGCGGTAGCCGTCCGAATCCGGCCGGGTCTGGAGCAGGCGGTGCCGGTAATCGGTGACGAAACTGCTGGCCTTCATCATGTCGTCATTGGTGAAATCGCTCCCGTTCCAGGGCTGCATCATCACCGAGGGGGGAATCTTGATGGTCCGTTCCACCTTGGGGAAGTAATTCCACATCAGGTCGCCCAGGCGCAGCCAGCCGATACCCGCCTCCTTGCTCGGCGCGGTCACCCGGACCAGGGCCTTCTCGTTGCCCTGGGTCCAGAACCGGATCCCCAGCCGGCGCTGGAAACTGGGGGAGACGATCTCCAGGTCGAGTTCCCCCTGGCTGCTCTCGCCGCGGGTCTGCAATTCCATGCGTCGGATGACTTCGGTCGCGGAAAGAGCGGGCTCGTCGGCCGGCGCCGCGGCCGGTCCGACCAGCAGGAGAAGCAGCAGTCCTTTTACCGCCAGCATTCTTCTCATCGTTGCCCTGTCAAGGAATCTTCCGGGACCAGTTCGGAACCGGCGGAAATTGACGGAACTCAGGACTCGCCCCCGGCGTAAACATAACGCTGGTAGGACGGCTGGCTGATCCGCCGCGGGAAGAAGCTCCTCACCTTCAGCAGGGTGGCGTAAAGGAAGAAGAAGACCGCCTGGCAGCGCTGTCCGAAGGTCGGTTTGCCCACCAGCTCCACGTACTCCCGGTAGAGGGCAGCCACCCTGGGAGCGAGCCGGCCGCCCGGCGTGTAGACCCGGGCGGTGAAGAGGATGGGATAGGCCCGGAAACACCATTCCCGGTGCATCTCGGCCCGCCGCCGCAACTGAGGATCGGCGCTGTCCTTGAAGGAGGCGTAACCCTTCAGGTGGACCTCGAAAAGCCGGTAGACCGATGGCCCGTTCTCCTCGAGCAGGCTCTGGTGGGTCAGTTTCATCAGGCCGGGAATCTCGCGCTCGTCGAGGTTGCGGTGCTTGTGGATGGAGGAGTAAAGGTGAAAATGGTCCCAGCGGAACTGGTCGGCCTTGAGGCGCCCCTCCTCGACGACCTTGTCCCAGAACCTGGTGCCCGGGCAGGGCATCAGGCTCGAAACCTGGCAGAAGGTGGGATTGAGCGAGACCAGGTAGTTGATGTCCTCCCGGACATTCGCCGGGGTCTGGAAGTCCCAGCCGATGATGAAGGAACCAACGATCTGGATGCCGGCCTTCCGGAAGGAATCGAAGACCTCCTTGATGTCCCGCCCCTGGCGCTTGGGCAATTCGCTGAACTTCGACTCCACCCCGATCCAGAGGGAGGTGACCCCCATCCCGGCCAGCTCCTCGGCGGTGAAGCGGGAAAGGGTGCGCACGCTGCCGTAGCCGCCCCAGCAGACCTTCTTGAGATCGAAGTCCGGGTCCTTCTTCATCAGGGCCGCGAACTCCCGGACGTAATCGGGGTCGGCGAAGAAATCCTCGTCGTAGATCCAGTTGAAGGCGACGTCCTTCTCCCGGATGTTCCGCTTGATGTGCGACCAGAGCTCGGCCGGAGCGGCCACCCGGATCTTGCGGTACTTGAAGAAGGCGCTGGTGGCGCAGAATTCGCAGCCGGCCCGGCAGCCCAGGGCGGCCAGCATGTTGTCGAAGAGGAATTGCTGACCCATGAAATTGACGCGGGCGGCCGGGAATACCTGCTTGATCGGCCGGTCAACCGGCTCGCCCAGCA
>JAKJFK010000061.1 GCA_022704925.1 candidate division TA06 bacterium
CCACGCCGTCGGCGGCTTCCGGATCATGGTATATTTCGACCGCCTCGGCGTAATGGGGATCGAACATCCGGCCCTTAAGTTCCAGCCGTTCCAATCCGCACGCCTGGAAAACCTGGGCCAGCTGGCGGGTCAGGACGGCCAAACCCTCGTTCGGTTCCTTCTCAGCCTCGCCGGACCCGGCGTGGAGCTGAAACTGATCAAGGCTGTCCAGCACCGGCAGGAGTTTCGCAAGCACCCCGGCCGCGGCGTCGGTCGTCAGGCGTTCCTTCTCCAGGCTGGTCCGCTTCCGGAAATTGTCGAATTCGGCCGCCAGGCGGAGCATCTTTTCCTGAAGCAGCTCGGCCCGATCGGCCGCTTCTTTCAGCAACACCCCGGGATCGGCCTCTGTTTCCGGCGCCGGCGCATCCATTTCTTTTTCGGAGGCGGCTTCCGGATTGACGGGGGTCTCCCGGGCCGGGATTCCGGACTCCGGTTCCGGACTTTTCTGGTTGTGATTAGGGCGGGTCTTCATGTCAGCAGTAATCCGGCCGGCCCGAAAATTCCAGCTGCGAAATCATCCTCCAGCGCCAGGGCGGCCAGTAGATGAAGAGGGCCTTCCCGATCAGATTCTTACGGGGCACGAATCCCCAGTAACGGCTGTCGTAACTGTTGAGGCTGTTGTCTCCGAGCACGAAAAGGCCGTCGCCGGGCACCTGGACCGGGGGCAGGTTTTCGAAGTTGAAATACCGGCGGTTGGTAATCCGCGGCTCGGTCGTTTCCTTGCCGTTGATGTATATCTGGCCGTTGGAGATCCAGACCGTTTCACCGGGCAGGCCGATCAGCCTCTTGACGAAATCGCGGCGGCCGTCCCCGGGGAACTTGAAGATGACCACGTCACCCCTCCGGGGCGATTGAAACCGGTAGACCAGTTTATTGGCGATCAGGTGGTCGCCGATCTTCAGGGTCGGTTCCATGGAACTGCTGGGAATTTTAAAGGCCTGAAAGAAGAAGGCCCGGATGAACATGGCCAGGATGAAGGCCACCGCCAGTGATTTCAACCACTCCAGCAGTTCCGATTTCCAGCCCGGGGTCTTCTTGTTGTTCTTATCCGCCATGCTTTTTCCGCCTCACTTGTAAAGGGCCAGGAAGGCGCTTTCCGGGATCTGCACCTGGCCGACCATCTTCATGCGCTTCTTGCCTTCCTTCTGCTTTTCCCAGAGCTTGCGCTTGCGGGTGATATCACCGCCGTAGCACTTGCTGGTGACGGCCTTTTTGAAGGGGGCCACTTCCTGGCGGCCAATGATCTTGCCGTCGACAGCCGCCTGGATGACCACCGCGAAGAGGTGACGGGGAATGTTCTTCCGGAGTTTGGCCAACAGGTCCTGGGCCATCTTCCGGGACTTCTCCCGGTGCACCACGGTGGTCAGGACATCCAGGGCCTTGCCGTTTATTAAAATATCTAATTTTACTAAATCGGACGGCCGATAGTCAATAAACTCGTAATCAAGCGAACCGTAGCCGCGCGTAAGAGATTGAAGGCGGTCGTAGAAATCAACCATCATCTCCGAAAGGGGCATTTCGTAGGTGAAGAGAACCAGGTTTGAACCCAGGAACTCAACCTTCTTCTGGTCGGCCCGGTAACCCTGGCAGAGACCGGTTACCTCACCGTAATAATCGGCCGGCGCGATTATGAGCACCTTGAGAAAGGGCTCCAGGACCTCGCGGACCTGGCTCCATTCCGGGAGTTCGGAGGCGCTCCGGACTTCGCGTTCGGTCCCGTCGCGCAGCTGGAAGCGGTAGGTGGTATTGGGCGTGGTTCGCACCACCTTCACCCCGAATTCCCTTTCAAGCCGTTCCTGGGTGATGCTCATGTGAAGCATTCCGAGGAACCCGGCCCGGAAACCAACCCCCAAAGCGGCTGAGCGTTCCTCGCTGAAGGTGAAGGACGGGTCGCTCAGGTGCAGCCTTTCGATGCTGTCCTTCAAACGCGGAAATTCCTCCCCGTCGCCGGGATAAAGGCCGCAAAAGACGAACTGTTTGAGGCGGCGATAGCCGGGAAGAGGCTGCGGAGAGGGCTCTTCCAACCGGGCCAGCGTGTCACCCACGAATTCCCGGCTGAAATCCTTGATGTTGATGGTCACGTACCCGACCTGGCCCGGTTCCAGCAAACCGGTTTCACTGGGTTCGGGCCGGAAGATCCCGATGGCCAGAGCCTCCGCTTCCAGGCCGAGACCGAGCAGGCGGAGCCGGTCTCCTTTTTTGACCCGGCCGGACCGAATTACCACGTAAAGGTCAAGACCCAGGTAAGGGTTATAACGGGCATCGAAAACCAGCGCCGAAAGATGACCGCCGGCCGGGGATGACGGGGCCGGGACCTGGTCGATGACCGTCTGGAGGAGTTCCGGGACGCCCTGGCCGGTCTTGGCGCTGACCAGGATGATCTCGTTCTCGAAGACCGGCAGGATTTCCATCAATTCCCGACGGGTCTCTTCTACCTGGCTGTTGGGCAGGTCGATCTTGTTGACGGCCGGAATGATCTCCAGGTCCAGCCGCTGGGCCAGCTGAAGGTTGGCCACCGTCTGGGCCTGGACCCCCTGGGTGGCGTCAACCAGCAGGATTACCCCGTTGGTGGCCGCCAGCGATTTTTCGACTTCGTAGGAAAAATCTATGTGGCCGGGAGTGTCGATCAGGTTGAGTCGGTAACCCCGGTAGTCAAGCGTAACCGGGTGAGATCTTATGGTGATGCCGTGTTCCCGCTCCAGGTCAAGGCTGTCGAGCAGCTGGTTCCGGAAGTTGCGTTCCTCAACCGCTCCGCAAAGCTGGAGGAAACGATCGGCCAGCGTGCTTTTACCGTGGTCGACGTGGGCCACGATGGCAAAATTTCTTGTGTGGGAAATTCCGTTTTTGTGCATGCTTAAACCGGCGTGGCAAGTTTGCTGGGACGGGTCCCGGCGTTTCCCGAACCCGAATCAGATTGGAATATTATAACACGGAGAGATTTAAAAGGAACGGCTGAAGTAGCATCGGACGGTCTGTCCGGGCCCGTAACGACCCGGCACCACCTCGTAGGCTTGATCGGTGAAATTGCGGAATTCGAAACCCAGACGGCTGAAAGGATCAATCTGCCAGGTGAGCCGGAGGCCGGGTATAAAACGTTCCACCCGGGCCGTTCCGGCGCTGTGCCTCGGCGCCGCCTGGTAATCGAGGTAAAGCTGGCCGTTCCACTTCGGCCCCAGCGGACCAAACAGGGAAAACCGGCCGCGCCAGAGGTATTGCCAGGGTTTGAGGTCGGCGGTTTCGACCGCATCCAGCAGCCGGCCGCCGGCCTCCAGTTCCAGCCGATGCGCCGTCGGCAGCCGAACTCCGGTGTTAACTGACAGGTCCAGAAATTTTCCGCCCGCGGAAGAATCGGCCTCCCAGCCGGTTCCGCGTCTCCGAATCGCCGGCCAGCGCATGGCGAACCCCGGCGCCAGCCTGAGGCCGGTCTCCACCAGGCCCAGCGACCAAAGTTGCTGGAACTCAAGGCGCAATTCCCGGGCCGGGTCCGGAAAAGGCGCTTCCCCCTCCTGGTAATAGCCGAAGGCAAAATTGCGGCGTTCATTGTTTTGAATCAGGCGCAGGAAAAAGGAGTCCCGCGAGGCCGCTCCTGCTTCCAGCGTAACCGAGAGCGGCTTGGGCAACGGCTCCAGGCCAAAGGGAAGCCGGACCGGATCAACCGGGGGCGGGACTTCCCCCGGGAATTGGAAACGGGTGAACGGAGAGGCGTTTTCGTCCAGAATAAGTTTCTCCGGAAGCCGGATCGGTTCCTGGGCCCGGACATTTACAGCCGCCAGCAGGATTAAGATCAGCGGAAGAATTTTCTTGGTCACCTTGGTTTGATCCCTGTGGCCGCCGGCCGGAGTCAGGAATTGGCTTTGCGAATCTGGGCCAGGCGGGCCTTGATTTCCCTGGCCAGGGGCGAATCGGCCGGAAGATTGATCAGGGCCTCCAGGTAATGGGGAACCGCCTCCCGGCCGCGACCGGTCTGCTGCAAGCAGACCCCCAGCCCGTAAAGCACCTCACCCCGACGGTCCGGCAGGGTCTCCTTCAGTGTCTGGTAGATCGGCAGGGCCTCCGCATATCTTCCGCCGGCCAGAAGCAGATCGGCCTTGTTCTTGAGCAGCGCTTCGCGGATCTCCCCCGGAACCGGAAGTTCCAGTCCGGATTCGAACTCGTTGAGCGCCGGCTGATAATCATTCTGTTTGAGATAGGCCAATCCGCTGATGAGACGTGCCTCCGCCCGCACCCCGGCCTCCAGGGAAGCGTTGCCGCTGAGCCGTTTAAGATAGGGAAGCGCCTCGGCCGGCCGGTCCGCTTCCAGCAGGTAGCGGCAAAGAAGCAGGACCATCGGCGCCTGGTCTTCGATGGTGCTGCGACCGGCCAGGAATTCCTGCCAGGTCCTGGCGGCGGCGGCCTTATCACCCCGGGCAATGGAGACCAGCCCGGACCCGTAATAGGCCTTGCCCGCCAGGGGACTCTCCGGAAAACGCCCGATAAAATCGGCGAAGACCGCCTGGCTTTCCTGGTAACGGCGCAGATTATAAAGGCAGAAGGCCTCCTGAAGCCGGGCGGCTTCCGTTTGACGGCTGGAGGGAAAACGGCGCTGGAATTCGCGGTAAAGATCCAGCGCCCGCTGGTAATCGGCCTGCAGAAAAGCCGTCTCGGCCAGCTCCAGCATCGCCTTCTCAACCAGTTCCGGGTCGCCCGGAATCTTCAGTACCCGCTGGAAATACTCTCCGGAACCGGCATAGTCCCGATTCCGGCGGGCCAGGATCCCCAGCTGGTAATTGGCGGCCGCCCGGATCTGGGAATCCCGGGTCTTCTGTTCGGCTTTCAGGTAGTACCCGGCCGCTGCCGCGTAATTTTTTTCCTGCAGGAAAAGATCACCCAGCCTGAAGGCCGCCAGCGCGGCCAGGTCGTCACCGGCCGACCGAGTCAAAGCCTCCAGTTGAACCAGGGCCGTCTCCCGCTGCCCGGATTCCAGCCAGGCACTGGCCTGGTAGTAACGAACCAGGTCCAGCTGAGAATCCCTGTCCAGCCGTTCGGTGAGCAGGGCGGCCATCGACTGAACCCGTTGGTAATCCTTCTGCTTGATGGCCTGGAACAGATCGCCGGAGGCCAGCTTGATCAGGTTGGACCTGGTCTCGCGCCACTCCCTTCCCGACCCGTTCGGCCGTCCTCTCCATTCCGTAAGCGCCTGGATCGCCTCGGCATACCGGCCCTGGTAAGCCAGGGAAAGGACCAATCCCTGCCGGGCCGGGTTCTCGTTTTCGGCCTCGAGGGTCCCGGCCAGGGCGTTTCGGAAATCTTCGGCCGCCTCCGGGTAGCGGGACCGGGCAAAGTTGGTTTCGCCGCGCAGGTAGTAAGCCAGCGAACGATAAGAGTGGGGGGAGGCGGCATCGATCAGGTCGGAGAAAATGCGGCCGGCCTCCGCCGTTTTCTCCTGTTTCCGGAGGTTGAGACCGCGCAGGATAAGACCGTAAGCAGCCTGACCGCTCTCGGGATATTGCTTCTGAAATTGATCCAGGTATTCCAGGGAAAGATCATGAAAACCGTTTTCGTAAGCCACCCGGGCCAGCTGGATCCATTCCCGCTCCGTGTAGGACTCGGCGCTGGGCGGTACGGCCAGAATGGCCAGCCAGGTTGCCAGAAAAAAGCCGGCCAACAGACGAAAACCTGTTCTCATTTGCATCCCGGCGGATCCGTCCGCCAAAAGAAAGCCCCGGCTTTCGCCGGGGCTTTCGTCGTTCCATTACAGAGATAGTTCTTACGATCTATCCTTATAACTTCGCGACATTTTCCGCTTGGGGTCCTTTGTCGCTCTCAACGAGATCGAATTCCACTTCGGCGCCCTGGTCGAGCGACTTGTATCCTTCGCCGCTGATAGCGGAGTAGTGGACGAACACATCCTGCCCACCTTCCCGTTCAATAAAGCCGTAACCCTTGGCTGCATTGAACCACTTCACTTTACCCTTAATACGTGCCATTCTTACTTCCCCTCCTTTCCTTCTCCCGGCTCACTCCAACTAAACGGATGTCCGCGAGTCAATATGAACTATTACTTGCTGCTGGTAGCCCCGCCGCGGGGCTCGAGTTCCATCTTCATGGAACACCCCTGGCCGGCCACCGCCAGCGCCAGAAGTATGGCCATCAAAACAAACAGTCTTTTCCTCATTTTCGGTCCTCCGTAAATTATTACTTTCCGAAAACTTTACCACAAGGGAAGCCGGGCTGTCAAGACCGCAGGAGGCCCCGGACGCCCTCCACGATCCGGGCCGCCGCTTCCCGGTCGGCCGCCTCGGCCAGGATCCGCACGATCGGTTCGGTGTTGGAAACGCGGATGTGGCACCACCAGCCCGGACCGCTGTAACGAAGCCCATCCCGGGTGTCGGGCTGGATACCGTTGAACAGCGCGTCCAATTTTAACCGGTCTGGTTCCGGTGGGCGGCCGCCGACAATCTCGACCCGTTCCTTGAGCAGGCAAAAACGGTCCAGCCGGGCGGCCAGTCTGGAAACCGGTTCATTCCGACGGGCCAGCAGTTCGAGCAGGAGCGCCGCCGCCACCAGGCCGTCCCGGCCGGGATGGCAGGCCGGCAGGATCACCCCGCCGTTGCCTTCCCCGCCGATCACGGCGTCAAGCTCCAGCATCCTCCTGGCCACAAAAAACTCGCCCACCGGGGTCCGTTCAAAGGGAACCGCGAAACGGGCGGCGATTTCTTCGACCATCTGGCTGGTCGAAAGGTTGGTCACTACGCCCCCGGGCTTCTTTTCGAGTACCGCCTCGACACAGAAGGCCAGGGTCAACTCCTCTGAGAGAGGAATCCCGGATTCGGAGATCAGGGCCAGACGATCCCCGTCCGGGTCCAGGGCCAGCCCGAGATCGGCCTCCCGGCGGCGCACCTCTTCCGCCAGCTGCCCGAGGTGTTCCGGCCTGGGTTCGGGAGGGTGTGTGAACAATCCGGTCGGCTCCCCGTTCAGTAGAAAAAATTCGGCTCCCAGCCTCTCCAGCAGGCGGGCGGCCGGATAACCGGCCGCACCGTTGACGGCGTCCACAACCACCTTCAATCTTCTCTTTTTCAGAAGGCGGAGGTCCACCTGTTCAACCACGGCGTCAAGGTAATCGTTCAGGATATCGGCCGGAACGGACTCGTCCCCGCTTCCCCGGCCGGCTGGATCGGTGGTTCGATCCGGGGCATAAACCGAACGCAGGGACTCCGGCCCCAGGTAAAGCCCCCGGTCATCCAGGAACTTCAGGCCGTTCCACTCGGCCGGATTATGGCTGGCGGTGATCACCACCGCGCCCCGGGCTTTCAGAACCGGCACGGCAAAACCCACCGCCGGAGTCGGCACCAGCCCGAGATCAACCACCTGGTGGCCGGTTAAGAGTAACCCCGCGGCCACGGACTGCCGGGCCGTTTTTCCGGAAGGCCGGCTGTCGCGGCCGATCAAAACCGGTCCCTTCGGAAGGAAATTTCCGAAGGCGGCCGCCAGTTTAAAACAGGCCTCGGCGGTAAAATCTTCGCCCACCCGGCCGCGGGCCCCGGAAACGCTCTGGATCATGCCCATCCCGGGTTTGCCTCCGACGGCCGCGCCCCAAGAGAACCTTGCGGGTTTGGTGAATTTTCGCGTTTTGATTCCGTTCGTTTCATGTCGGCTTCCTTTTATATTATAATAACATAATCAAAATCGGAAGGGTCGGAATCGTTTCTTGGGAAACCGGGGCTATGCGCATCAACATTCTGGCCACGCTCGGCCGGCGGCCGGGCGGGGCACACCGCAACTTTCTGGAGTATGCCGACCGTCTCACCGGACGGGGCCACCGGGTTACCGTCATCAAGGCGATCAATCGCGCCGGCACCCGGCCGGCCGGATTCGCGGCCCGCGGGCGCGAGTGGATTTTTCTGCACACCGGCGCGCCCCGGCGGCCGTACCGGGTTGCCTGGCTTAAGTGTTCCGCCGAAATTGTGGCCGTGCCGTCCTACCGGGAAGAATATCTGCCGGCGGCCGACGCCACCCTGTTCAGCTCAACCCGGCTGATCGAAACCGTGGCCGGCTTCTCCGAGCGCAACGGAGCGAAACTGATGAGGGTGGCCGATATTTTCTTCGCCCGGCAGCCGCCGGAGGTACCGGCTGAAATCCAGCTGGTCGCCACCTCGTCGCTGGTCAGGAATCTGCTGCTCAAGCGCTTCCCGGAGCGAAAAATCCCCCTGCTGCTCAACGGGGTCAATCTGGAACTCTTCCGGAACCCGGACCGGCGTTTCCGTCCGGCCCGCCGGATCGGCTTTCTCTTCTATCAAAAACGCCCGGCCCACAAGGGCCTTGATGACGCGGTGGCCGCCCTCGAAAAGCTGCGTTCCGAATTCCCCGGCCTGGAATTCGCCTGCGCCGGTTTCCGGCGCGAAAGCTGGCTGCCCGGCTGGATAGAATTCTTCGCCGGCCAGGACCAGGCGGCCCTGGCCCGCTTCTATTCCGACCTGGACATCTTCATCTTCCCCAGCCGGGCCGACGCCTCACCTAATCCGCCCCTGGAGGCGATGGCCTGTCAGTGCGCGGTGGTCTCCACCGAGACCGGCGGCCACGGTGATTTCCTGCTTTCCGGGATCACCGCCCTGACGGTACCGCCCGGACGTCCGGAAGCGCTGGCGGCGGCCGCCCGCCGGCTGATTCTCGAACCGGAACTCCTGCATGAGCTGGCCACGGCCGGATATCGAAAGGCACGGGAACTCTCGGTGGAGAATCAGGCGGTCCGCCTGGAAGAGATCCTGACAGCGGCGGTCGAAGGACGTCCTTCTTAACCGGAACGGTTGCGAAAAGCCCGCCCGCCCTCGATCGTCAACTCCGGCAAAAGGTCCTTGAGCAGAAGCAGCCCCAAGTAGTAGTCCCCCGTTTCGGAAGCTTCAAGGACGGGCAGGGCTGGACAGACATTTTCCCGGAAACGGTCGAAGACCCGGTCGAGCGGCTCGTCCC